>JANMCD010000169.1:0-28101 GCA_031360905.1 Novosphingobium sp. | reverse complement strand
ACCGATGTCAACAATCCCGACGCCGCCTTGCGCAAGCGCGGCATTCTCGGCCTGCCGGTGCTGACCGGCTTCCGGCGCGAGGGCAACCAGTGGGCCAGCGGGAGGGCCTACGATCCGAAGAGCGGGAGTAGCTACCGATCCCGGCTCGCCCTCAATCCCGATCGCTCGCTCAAGGTTACCGGTTGTGTGCTGTTCATCTGCCAGTCGAAACGCTGGCGGCGCATGCCCTGAACGCGCAATTCATGCTGTGGCAGCGCGTTTCCAAGTGAAAAGGCCGTAGTGCATCGCGCCGATGCGCATGGCGATAATCAGCCGCGGAATGGTGAGCGCGAACACCCGGTTCTCGAAGGCCGGATCGCGCAGCAGCTTGCGGTATCGCCGATCGGTTATGAGCCTGCCGAGCACCCGCCGCGCGCAGATCGACCACGTGCGGCGAACATTGCGGCTGATGTCGGCATATCCTGCCGGCTCGAAGCCGGCCGCGCGAGCCATCGCCTGATAGTCGTCCCGGGTGCCCATGCCCGGCAGACGCCCTTCGCGGCAGATGGGTTCGAGCAGATATCGCACCGACAGTCGCGAAGCGCGCCGATCGGCCAGCCAGGCGCAGACTACCAGCCGCCCCCCGGGCCGCAGCGTTCGCCAGGCCTCTCGGAAAAATGCCGGCTTGTCGGCCATGTGCTCGCTGCTCTCGATGGCATAGCATCTGTCGAAAGCGCCGTCGGGCAGGCTGTTACTCAGCCAGTCGCGGCATTCAACGGTCACGCTCCCCCTGCCGGGTCGAAGGCTGCTGGCTATCTTGGCCTGAACGGGCGAAATCGTCAGCCCGGCGACATTCACTCCATGCCGCTCGGCCAGATACAGGGCACTGGCACCATACCCGCATCCGATATCGCAGAGCTGCTGGCCCGGCTGCAAGTCGAGACGGTCGGCGACCGCTTCGAGTAATGCTTCCACGGCCTGGGCGGCCGATTCCTTGCCAGTTTGCCAGAGCCCATGATGAACATGCTGGCCCCAGATGTCGCGATAGAGCCAATCGAGATCGTCATAGTGACGGCGGACATCTGCACCCGAGATCTTGTCTGCCAACAACATCGCCCAACCTGCCGGTTCAATTCTGCGCACAGTTATTGCCGCATTCAACGATGGCTAGGTAGCCAGAAAGCGGGGCAAGGTTCATCACAGGCTTGTCAGGGGTCACTTGACTCGCTCCTCTCTATGCTGCGCGCTGAAGTAGCGTGACCGGATGTCCGCCAAGGTAACCGAGAAATGGGGTCCGAAGGGGCTGAGAGCGATGTCCGCTTTTGGGGATCACGCTCCATCGAATGAACGACGACAAGTGGGCGCGAAGCCGCCCTGATCGCGGCCGCCTTGAGCATTGGCCCTCTCACACTTTTGTGTTAGCGATCTAACACAAAATATGGCCAAAACTGCAAATTGACACAAAACGCTAACACGGTATCTAACACATATCGCAAAAAACAAGTTTTTATTAAATTATATCAATATGTTAGATTATTAGTTATCCAACTCATAACCTGAAGGTTGCAGGTTCAAATCCTGCCCCCGCAACCAACTAATCTAATAAACCAATGCTTTGACGAAGGGCTGCTTCCCGTAGCTCTGCCGCCGCCGCCATCGACTCCCTTGGTTCGCGATCTTCCAGCTCCGAATTTCGGGTATTGCGGCAATTCCTGCGGTAATAATTTCGATAGTACTGGAAATATCGTTGACTGATGTGTGCGGACTGGATATTTCGACCATTATCGAAATATGAGTCGGACATATGGCAGGCAAATTTGACGCGGATGACGTAATTTCGGCCCTAGGCGCGTTGGCGCACGAGAACCGATTGGCTTTGTTCCGCTTGCTTGTGCAGGCAGGCCCGGACGGCATGGCTGCCGGGGCGATTGCGGAGGCATTGTGCCTTCCCAACAGTTCGCTGTCATTCCACCTGGCGCATCTGGTCCGTGCAAGGCTGATCCAGCAGGAGCGCCGCAGTCGGTCGCTGATCTATACTGCCGACTACGGGACGATGAACGGCCTCGTCGGCTATCTCATGGAAAATTGCTGTGGCGGCGCAACCTGCGCGCCCGCCGCCCTTTGCAAACCCGAAATCATCCCCCGCCAAGCCAAAAGGAATGTCGCATGAAGCGGATGCACGTCCATGTCGGTGTGTCCGACCTGGAAAGTTCGGTTCGGTTCTACACCGAACTTTTTGCCGAGGCGCCCACTGTCCTGAAAGGCGACTATGCCAAATGGATGCTTGACGATCCGCGCGTCAATTTTGCGATTTCGAGCGGGGTCCACGCGGCTCGGGGTATCGAGCATCTTGGCATTCAGGCCGAGGATGCGGGCGAGCTCGCTGAAGTCTATTCCCGCCTCAAATCTGCCGATCAGCCGGTCATTGAAGAAGGGGCAACGACCTGTTGCTATGCCATGTCCGAGAAAAGCTGGATTACCGACCCCGACGGGATCGTGTGGGAGGCATTCCTGACCACTGGCGAAGCCACGATCTACGGCGCCAACCCGGCCCTTGAGAAACTGGTGTCTGACGATGCAGTGGAAGGTCAGTGCTGCACTCCCTCAACTGCTCAAGGCGTCTGTTGCCCTCCCAAGGCCGAACTTGCCGCAGAAGCCCCCTGTTGCGGGGCGGTGGCATGAGCGCGCGTCAATTCAATGTGCTGTTCCTCTGCACAGGCAATTCGGCGCGGTCGATCCTTGCCGAAGCGATCCTCAACCGGGTTGGCGAGGGCCGTTTTCAGGCCTTTTCCGCAGGGAGCCACCCCAAAGGCGAAGTGCATCCCGCAGCTTTGCGCCTGCTCAACCAGCTAGAATATGACACGAGTGACTTCCGCTCGAAAAGCTGGGACGAATTTGCCGCCGTTGACGCTCCGCCACTCGATTTCATTTTTACGGTCTGCGCAAATGCGGCCGGTGAAACCTGCCCAATCTGGCCCGGAAAACCAGTGACCGCGCATTGGGGGCTGCCGGATCCCGCCGCCGTTGAAGGCAGTGAAGGTGAAATTGCCGCCGCATTCGCCGATACGTACCGGATGCTCACCAACCGGATTACCCCTTTTACTGCGCTGCCGTTCGATGCGATCGACGCGATGAGCCTGCAAAGCCGCCTCAGGGAAATTGGGAATATCCAAGATGCTGAGTCGCCCGTTGAATCCTGAAAGTCCGCCGTTGTCCCGCCGGCTGGCTGCGGAGGGCGTAGGTTCGTTCTTCCTGTTCGCAACCGTTATCGGTTCGGGCATCATGGCCGAAAACCTGTCCGGTGGAAATGTCGCCGTCGCGTTGCTGGGCAACACGATAGCGACAGCAGCCATGCTTTTCGTGCTGATTACGATCCTGGGGCCAATTTCAGGCGCTCATTTCAATCCGGTGGTCAGCTTGGTTATGGCGTCGCGTCGCATCATCGGATGGCGCGAAATGGTCGTTTATACGCTTACTCAAATCGTTTGCGGTATCTTCGGGGCATGGGCAGCTCACCTTATGTTCGACCGTCCGATCCTGCAATTTTCAACGCATTCCCGCACCGGCATTGGCCAATGGTCCGGGGAGGCGATAGCAACCCTGGGTCTTGTCCTGACCATCCTTGGCACCGAGCGTCACCGTCCGCATTGGATACCGGCAAGTGTCGCTCTCTACATCGCGTCCGCATACTGGTTCACTTCATCAACCAGCTTTGCCAATCCCGCAATCACGATAGCCCGGAGTCTGAGCGACAGCTTTTCCGGGATCGCGACCGCCGATGTACCGATGTTCATTGTTGCGCAATTGGCAGGGGCGTTGGTCGCCGCCTGGCTCGGAGGCCGCCTTTTCGCCGAGCAAATATCAGATTCTTGATTAAGGTTTTGCGAAGTACTTCCTCATGCTGGCAGTCCCAGCACCTGTTTTGCCAGGATGTCGCGCTGGATCTCCGATGTTCCGCCGTAAATCGTGGTTTGCAGCGACTGAAGCCAGATCGCCGATGCCTGGACGCCGCCCAGCTCCGCCACGAGCCCCTCGGTGCCGGCATAGTCGTCGGCATAGTCGACAAGCGTTTGCGCGATGCGCTGGTAAAGTTCGGTTTGGTTGATCTTGAGCATCGAGACGTCCGCGCTGATCGGCTCACCGCGCCGCAGCTGATCGACGAACGTGGTGTATAGAGAAATGTGATCGGCCAGATCGATCGCGAGCCTACCGTGACGCGAGCGAAAATCCGGATCGTCGAACAGGCCGAGATGACGAGCCATCGTCTCCAGTCTTGACAGCGCATATGCGGATTGCGCCGGCGACCCGACGAATATCCGTTCAAACCCAAGCAGTGCCTTTGCCATAGTCCAGCCATGGTTGAGTTGACCGACCAGAGCATCGCGAGGAACGCGCACATCGTCGAAGAAGATTTCGCAGAATTCGTCTGACATGCCGAGCGTCAGGATTGGCCGGACCGTGATCCCCGGGGAATCCATCGGCACGAGAAGGAAACTGATGCCCTGCTGCTTCCTGGCGTCCTTGTCGGTACGAACCAGCACGTAAATCCAGTTTGCGTCGTTGCCGAGCGTGGTCCAGATTTTCTGCCCGTTGATCACCCACTCGTCGCCATCGAGCACGGCTTCGGTCTGCAGGCTGGCGAGATCCGACCCGGAGTTGGGTTCGCTGTACCCTTGCGCCCAGATGTGCTCTCCGGTGAGGATCCTGGGCAGGAAATATTCCTGCTGTGCGTGCGTGCCGTAAGTCATCAGCAGCGGGCCCAGCATCAGGACGCCTTGATCGTTGAAACGTGCGCAGCCGTGCCGTTCCAATTCCTCGAGGAACACCACGCGCTTCGCCGCGTCCAGACCCATGCCGCCCTGCTCCCTGGGCCAGCCTGGCGCCAGCCAACGCTTTGCGGCGAGGCGATCATACCAAATCTGGGTGTCGCGACGATGAAGCCGCTCGATCGGAAAGCGCAGGTTCGCAGGGTAATTGGCCTCGATCCAGTCTCGCACTTCGACGCGGAAGTCTTCATCGCTTCGAGCGTTGTAGTCGGTCTCGGCGATTGCCAAGCCAAGCGTCTCGGTGTTCATGCCGCCGGCTCCAGCTTCAGGCTCGCCAGATAGCGCGCGCGGTTCGCGCTGGCGGTGCCGAATTGATTGTAGATCGCGAGAATCTTTCGGCAGAACAGCCCGATATCGTGCTCGTCCGTGATGCCGATGGCGCCGTGCATCTGGACCGCCTCGCGCGCGATCAGCATCGCCGTGTCGGAAATGCGTGCGACGGCACGCGATCTGCTTCGCATTCTGTCTACCGGGCTCGCTCGCCGTTCGACATCGGCAATCGCTTCTTCGAGCACCGCCCGGCTCAGGGCGAGCTGAATTTTGGCTTCGGCGGCGCGGTGCTGCAGGACCTGGAATGATCCGATCATTCGGCCGAACTGCTTGCGGATCGCAAGATAATTCAGGGTCATCTGAAAGGCGCGCTCCGATGCGCCAAGAAGGTATCCACTGTGCGCCAGAGAAAGCAGATGGATAGATTCATCGAAATTGCCGTTTAGCGGCGTGCAGGGCGAGCCCCGCATCTCAAGTGTGGCCGATTGACCGCCGTCCTGGGTCCGCTGCAGTTCTATGACAACGCCTTGCGCGTCGCGGGCGACCAGAACGGCGCCTTCGGCTGTGCTCACGACGAAGGCGTTCGCCGCAGCGCCCGATGCTACAAGTATCTTCTTCCCCGAGACCTTGCCGCCTGCCGCCGCGGTCCGCGGCTTCGCATCGACCTGCGCGATGGCCTCGCGCCACGCGGGCACCACGATCGACGTACCATCCAGGACTTTCCGGCGATCCGCTTCGCCGAGCAGAGGCACCATCGCGGCAACAGCCATGACCGGCTCAGGAACGAGCGCGGCACCCAATTCTTCACCGATTGCCGCCAGTTCACGCACGCCAAGCCCTAACCCGCCCTGATCCTCGTCGAGCAAAAGCGCCAGCCAGCCCAGATTGACGACTTGCTGCCAAGTTTCGCGATCGATCCCGATTGAATCCGCGCGGAGGGCGCGGATGCGGCGAAGGTCGCCGCCGGCAGGCGCAATCGCGCCCACGCTGTCCCGGATCATCCGCACGCTCTCAACGCGGTCCATGCCCGTCAATTTCCTTGCTCCAGCCACGTTCGCAGCGGGATCACACTTGTCGATAGTTCGAACTTAATTCAAACAGTCGGCGATGGCGACCATCTTTACACAGCCCAGCGCCGCGATGCGCGTCACCATACCTGGCCCGCCCGAAGTGATGGAGTGGACCCGGCAGCAACTTGAAGAGCCACTGCCGACAGAGATCGTCGTCCGTCACGAAGCGATCGGCCTGAACTTTCATGACGTTTACGTGCGCAGTGGCGCCTATAGGACCATGCCCTATCCTGGCGTGCCCGGTATCGAAGCTTCCGGCGTCGTGGAGCGGGTGGGAGACGCGGTCGTCGGCCTTAACGTTGGCGACAGGATAGCGTATATCACATCGCTTTATGGTGCCTATGCGACACACCGAATCTTGCCGGCCGCGCTAGCATTGCCGCTTCCCGGCGACATTTCGGACGAGATCGCTGCAGCGGTCCTGCTGAAGGGACTGACCGCCGACATGCTCCTTACCCGCTTGCGCGTGCTTGAGGCAGGCGCGGTCGTCGTCGTACACGCAGCCGCCGGGGGCGTCGGCCAGATCCTGACGCAAATGGCGAAATCACTTGGGATTGCCGTTATTGGCGCCGTCGGCAATTTGGCGAAGGCGGGGGCCGTGCGAGGGTTAGGCTGCGATCATGTCGTTCTGTACGGCGACAACCAGCTTCTCGACTGCGTGCGCGATGTCACGGACGGTCGCGGTGCCGACATGGTCTTTGACGGCGTCGGCGCGGCCACCTACGAGACATCGGTCGACTGCCTGCGGCCGTTTGGCCATCTGGCCTTATTTGGCCAAGCCTCGGGCCCTGTGCCGCCGATCGAACTCGCGCGGCTTGCGCAGCGCTCGTTGTCGGTTAGCCGACCCATCGTCTTTCATCACGTGCAAGATCCCGAGCGGTATCGAGGATCGGGTGAACGCGTGTTCAAGCTGGTCCAGGCCGGCGCAATCAAGGTCGCGCCTCCGAACCGCTATCCACTGCGCGAAGCTGCGAAGGCCCACCGCCTGCTTGAAAGCGGCGTTACCAGCGGATCGACAATTCTGATCCCAGGTTAAACGGGGCTGGAGCGCGCGGAAACAGGGTTCTGCTCAAGGCGCGCTGGCCGATCACGGTGCGGATGCGGTAGCGATTTGCCGGCTCCAATTGCGCATTGGACTTGCGTTTTCGGGCTTGTTCGGACTATTCGATGAGATGGCAAGCCCGCGTGTAATCGCAACGCGTGTCCTCGTCTCGACGAATATGACGATCATCCGCTGGCGAGTTTCGCGTGCCGCCTGCGCCATCGCCTAGTGCAATCGAAAGCAGGCACGATGAGCTTTGAATACACCGATACGCAGAAGGAAATATGCGAGGCGGTTCGGCGGTTATGCGCGGATTTCGGCATCGATTATTGGCGCGAATGCGACGTGCGGGGAGACTATCCGGAAGCGTTCGTCGCGGCGATGACCGAAGCGGGTTGGCTCAGTGCCTTAATCCCTGAGGAGTATGGCGGGTCGGGCCTGGGGGTACTGGACGGATGCCTGATCCTCCAGGAAATCAATCGCTCCGGTGGAAATGGCGCCAGTTGTCACGCGCAGATGTATACGATGGCGTCGATCCTCAATCACGGCAGCGATGAGCAGAAAAAGAAATATCTACCGCGGATTGCGGACGGGAGCTTGAGGCTCCAGGCATTCGGGGTGACCGAGCCCGATGCCGGATCCAACACGCTCAATATCAAGACGTTCGCAAAACGCACCCCGGACGGGTACGTCATCAACGGCCAGAAAATATGGACGTCGCGATACTTCCAGTCGCATCTCTATCTACTGGTCGTGCGAACGACCCCCCTGGCCGAAGTCAAGCGCAAGACAGACGGTCTGTCCCTGTTTCTGATCGACATCGCCAAAGCGGGTGACAGCCTGAAGGCCAAGCCGATCCCGACCATGTTGAACCACCACACCAATCAGGTCTTTATCGACGACCTCCATGTCTCCGCTGACGATCTGATCGGAGAGGAAGGCAAAGGCTTTCACTATCTGGTGGACTCGCTCAATTCCGAGCGCTTGCTGGTGTCGAGCGAGGCCATCGGCGATGGGCAATGGTTCGTCAACGCGGCATCGACTTACGCTTCGGAACGGAACGTGTTCGATAGGCCGATCGGCGCCAACCAGGGCGTGCAGTTTCCGATTGCGCGCGCTCACATGAACATCACGGCCGCCGAACTCATGCGCAACAACGCCGCTGCGCTTATGGACAGTGGCAAGCCGTGCGCGCAAGAAACGCTGATGACGAAATATTTGGCCACCGAAGCCTCTTGGGAAGCCGCCGAAGCCTGCATGACGACGTTCGGCGGCTACGGCGTTGCAACCGAATATCACGTCGAGCGCAAATGGAAGGAAGCCCGCTTGTTCAGGACCGCTCCGATTTCAAACAATCTCGTCCTTGCCCAGGTCGCACAGCACGGCCTCGGCATGCCGCGATCCTATTGAGCTCTCATGCCAACAAGCTCCATCGACGTCGCGACCTTTGTCACCCGGATCGGGGCGGACAGTCATGTCATGGAGGCGGCCGCGCGGGTCGGCCGTGCACTCCGGCCCGGCGGAGCCAGCGATAGCGTCCCGTCGTTTGAAGTTCGTCCAGCGAATACGCCTCGGCCGGGGCGGGCACTGGCGTGAAAGACTATCAAACCCTGCTCGTCGAGCCTGTCGCCGACCATGTCCTGCTGGTGACGATGAACCGCCCGGAGAGCGCCAATGCGCTCAACACCGCCATGGGACTCGACCTGTTCGATTTCTTCGAGGCGGCGGCCATGCAAGTCGGCGACGTCCGCTGTGTCGTTCTCACCGGTGCTGGCGAAAATGCTTTCTGCGCAGGCGGTGATCTCAAAGAACGCAACGGCATGAGCGACGCGGCATGGCGAGACCAGCACCTTGTCTTCGAGCGTATGGCGCGGGCGATCCTCGCTTGTCCGATGCCGATCATCGCTGCTGTCAACGGGGCCGCTTACGGAGGCGGGTGCGAGATCGCGGCGTGCTGCGACTTCATCTATGCATCGTCGGCTGCCCGCTTCGCGCTGCCCGAAACCAAGCTTGGCATCATTCCCGGGGCCGGCGGTACGCAGACGATCGCGCGGGCAATCGGGGAACGTCGTGCCAAAGAACTCATCCTTAGCGCGGAGCCGTTCGATGCGGAGAAAGCCGCGGCATGGGGATTGGTCAACAAAGTCCTGCCACCGGAAAATTTACGCGAAGCTGCAATCGAACGCGCCCTTCTAATTGCGTCGAACGCTCCGCTTGCCGTGCGCCAGGCGAAGCAGTCGATCAGCCGCGGCCTGCAGATGTCGCTTTCCGACGGACTCGCCTTCGAAATCGAGGCCTATAACCGCCTCGTGTCAACCAGCGACCGTCAGGAGGGCGTGCTCGCTTTCAACCAGCGGCGCGAGCCGCAGTTCGAGGGTCGATGATGAAGCGCGCCGTTATTCGCGAGGTCGGGCTGCGTGATGGCTTGCAGATGGTGACGGCCGATTTGCCGACCGAATATAAGCTTGAATGGATCGCGGAGGCTGTATCGGCCGGCCTGACCGAGATTGAAGTGACGTCGTTCGTACCCCCTAAAACCTTTCCAATCTTCGCCGACGCCGCCGCCGTGGCGAATGCCGCGCTGAAGGTGCCGGGATTGTCCGCTTCCGCCCTGGTCGTGAACCTCAGGGGTGCCCAGGATGCGTTTGCCAGCGGCCTCCGGCACATTAACTATGTCCTCTCGGCAAGCGAAGCGCATAGCCGCGCCAATGCCCGGCGCACAACCGCCGAAGCGGTGGCGGAATTCGGTCGCATTGTCGCGCTACGAGATAACCTCGGGCTGGAGACGGCCGTCGAGTTGAGCTGCGGGATCGCCACTGCCTTCGGCTGCTCGTTGCAGGGCGAGGTGTCCCTGGATCGCGTGCTCGATCTGGCGGCACAACTGGAAGGTTCAGGGGCGGCAGAAGTCATGCTCGCCGACACCGTCGGCTATGCCACGCCGGGGCAAGTCGAACGGGCATTTGGCGAATTGCGACAGCGCCTCCCCGAGATCCGACTCTCGGCGCATTTTCACGACACGCGCGGTCTGGGCCTCGCCAACATCGCTGCGGCGCTTCGTGTTGGCGTCACCCGGTTCGATGCCTCGATCGGCAGTTTGGGCGGATGTCCATACGCGCCCGGCGCAACGGGCAACGTCAACGCCGAAGATGCAGCGTACCTTCTTGAGTCAGAGGGCTTCGACACGGGGATCGACATTCCGCGATTGCTGACGCTGCGCCGCAAGGTCGAGAGCTGGCTTCCCGGCGAACGCTTCTCCGGCGCGATCGCGCGTGCCGGATTTCCCCGGACCGCCGCAGCCGCTCGTTAGGAAGGCCAACGCAATGCAAGAAATGGCATGCCTCGAAAAGCCCGATCCGATGGTTGCCCCGTTGTTCGAGCCAGTTGCTCTTGGGGCACTCGAGCTGAGGAACCGTATGGTCATGGCACCGATGACCAGGGCGTTTTCGCCTGGCGGCGTGCCGGGTGCGAATGTCGCCGATTATTATCGGCGCCGCGCGGAAGGCGGCGTCGGTCTGATCATTACCGAAGGCACCTGGGTCGGCCATCCTTCGGCATCGAATGATGCAAACGTGCCGGATTTCTATGGCGTCGAAGCTTTGAGCGGCTGGGGCGAGGTCTGTCGGCAAGTGCACGATGCGGGCGCGAAGATCGTCCCGCAGTTCTGGCACGTCGGTGCCGCTGCAAAAAGCGAAGTGGCCGAAATCTACGATGACCAGGTCGTTGACGAGACCGAGCGGCTGGGCCCCTCGGGGCTAGTCAAGGCAGGAGTGCCAGGCGGCCGGCCGATGGTCGAGAGCGAGATCGAGGCCATCATCGAAGCCTATGCCGAGGCGGCTCACAACGCGTTCGAGATTGGCTTTGACGGCGTCGAGATTCACGGCGCCCATGGCTATCTGGTCGATCAGTTCTTCTGGCACGAGACCAACGCCCGCAGCGATGACTTCGGTGGCGACGTAACGGCGAGAACACGGTTCGCCGCCGAAATCGTTCGGCGCATCCGCTCGCGCACCGCGCCGGATTTTCCGATCATCCTGCGGTTCTCGCAGTGGAAGATGCAGGATTATGCGGCTCGCCCCTGGTCTTCCCCTGATGAGCTAGCGGCTTTTCTACGCCCGTTGGTGACAGCGGGCGTAGACATCTTCCACTGTTCGCAGCGAAGATATTGGGAGCCGGAGTTTCCGGGTTCGGACCTGAATCTCGCGGGCTGGACGCGAAAGCTTTCCGGCAAGCCGACCATCACGGTCGGTTCCGTGTCGCTCAGCGCCGAGATGATTGCCACCTTGATGGACGGCGAGACGGCGAACCCGCGCTCGCTTGCCGACCTTGTGGAGCGGCTGGGGCGGCAGGAGTTCGACCTCGTTGCAATCGGCCGGGCGCTTATCACCAATCCCGACTGGCCGAAGATGGTCGCGTCCGGGCGCGCCGAAAACCTAAACCCATTTTCTGTCCGCGCGCTGGCGCAGCTCACCTGAGCGGATATCCCGGCAGTCCGACAAACTGATTGAGGAATTGAGATGCGTAATGACAAGCCCGGCGAGAACCTGGATGTCGATGCCATTCGCGCGCGCTATGAAGCCGAGCGGGTAAAGCGGCTCAAGCCCGCTGGCACCGACCAATATAACTTCGCCGAGGGCAAATATGCCAAGTTCGCCGAGGATCCACACGCTGGCGCGCCGCCGCCGCGCAATTCAGTGCAATCGGAGATCGACGTGCTCGTCATTGGCACGGGTATCGGCGGTATCCAGCTGGGTGCTACGCTGCGGCAGAACGGAATCGACGACTTTCTGATGGCGGATGTCGCAGCGGACTTTGGCGGCACGTGGTACTGGAACCGCTACCCGGGGGTGCGATGCGACGTCGAATCATACATCTACCTCCCGTTCCTCGAAGAGACCGGGTACGTTCCCACGGAGCGTTACACCCGGGGCAGTGAAATATTGGCCTATTGCCAGCAGCTAGGCCGCCATTTTGGCCTGTACGATAGAGCGCTCTTCCAGACGCGGATAACGGGAATGACCTGGGACGAGGCCAGCGCACGCTGGTTCGTTTCGACCAACCGCGGCGACGAGCTGCGCGCGCGGTTCGTCACGACCCAGAGCGGGATTTTCAGCCGGCCCCAACTGCCCGGCATACCGGGCATCGATGATTTCGAAGGATGCTCCTTCCACAGCGCTCGCTGGAACTACGACTTCACCGGCGGAAATTCCGACGGAGGGCTCGACAAGCTGGCGGACAAGCGCGTCGGTATCATCGGCACGGGCACCACCGCGTTGCAAGTCGTTCCCGAACTGGCTGAAGCGGCGCGGCAATTGACTGTGTTCCAACGAACCCCGACTGCAGTCGGAGTTCGCGACAATGGCCCGACTGATGTGCATTGGTTCATGTCGCAGCCGAAGGGTTGGCATCGCGCGCGTATCAAGAGCTTCAATGCGCTGGCCAACGGCGAGGACGTCGATTGCCCGGTCAGTGACGGCTGGGCGCGCTTTTTCCGGCTGATGATTAGCTCGGTCGGTGCGGTTCCGGCTGACAAGCTTAATCCGGAATCAGCCGCTGATGCCCAGGAAGTCGCGGATTTTGCCTATAACGAAGAGGTTAGAACGCGCGTTGACGGCTATGTCCGGGATCGGCAAAAGGCGCAGCTTCTCAAGGCGTACTATCGCACGATGTGCAAGCGGCCTGGTTTCAGCGATCATTATCTGCCGGCATTTGACCGGGACAATGTGAAACTGGTCGACGTGAGCACGGGCATCGAAAAGATTACAAAGGATGGTGTCGTCGTTGATGGCGTCGAGCACCAGCTCGATTGCCTGATCTTTAGCACCGGATTCGAACTCGGAACGACCTGGGCGCATCAATCCGGCTACGACGTGATCGGTCGCGATGGCTTGAAGCTCTCGGACAAATGGATGGAAGGCCTGCGCACCTATCACGGCCTGTTCAGCAAGGGCTTTCCCAACATGTTTTTCATGGGCCTGACGCAGACTGGCCCGACGGTCAACGTCCCGCACATGCTGCAGGAGCAAGCCGATCATCTTACCTTCGTGATCAAACACTGCCTGCAAAACAATTGCCGTACCATCGATGCGACCGACGAGGCCGAGGAAGCCTGGCAGGGCGCGATCGACGCGGTGGGGGAGGCGCGACGGCCTTTCCAGGAAGCCTGCACACCTGGCTACTTCAACGCCGAGGGCCATGTCGGCGATCGGCGAAGCGCAATCGGATCGGGCTGGTATCTGCCCTCCTCCCAATTTTTCGACATGTGGGCAGACTGGCGCGCGGCAAAGAAGTTCGAAGGGCTGGTTGTGACTTGATGCTTTGTGCCGAACCCACCGAGCTAGAGGACGCGAGCAGGTTCAGCCCAACGCCCTGCTGCGCGCGCTCCGTGTGATCGGGCGCGGAAGCGCAGCGGGTCGCAACGCCCGCGCCGGGATCGGACGCTATCTGAACTTCTACAATCTGGTCCGACCGCATGCCAGTCCGGGCTGGCAAACTTCAGCTGTGCTTGGGTAATGCAGCGATCAGATCCGGGCTGATATTCTTGGCGCCCTGTTCGTCGATGTGGCGCTGAATGCGATCCTGGATGGCTGCGCCAATTTGCCCGGCAAGTTCCGGACGAGCGGCACGGCATTCGGCCTCGGATATAGCGCGGTTGTCAGGCATGTCGTCAATCTGCGGCATCACGAAGCGCGCGAACATTTCGTAGGACCGCTTGGTGTTGGCCCAATCGGCCCAATTGTGAGCGAACAGGACCAGCGTACCAAAGCCGCCGGATTGCTTCTGCAGGCGCCGGATCTGGGTGACGGCATCTTCTGGCGTGCCGATGACGGCCATGTCGGAACTTAGCAGTGCATCGATAACATCGCCGCTGCCAGGAGCGATCGGCAGCGCCGCCACTTCACGAAGATAGTCCGCCCAGGCATCAATACCGAATTTGACTTCTTCCCGAGCCTGTTCGCGCGTCGGCGCGATATGCATCGGCGCCACCAGGCGCCAGTTCTTGCGGTCCACCGTCTTGCCATTTGCCTTGGCTACGTCCTCGGCAATGGACCAGTTCGAAGACAACGCGTCAAACGCGCCGCCCGATGTGGCGCCAAAAGACAGCATGCCGATGCCATTCCGGCCGGCCGCTCGCGACCCCGTCGGTGATACCGTGCTGGCGGAGATCATCTCGATGCAGGGACGCGTATACGGCGTCATGTGGATTCGCGCATTGTCGAGCGTGAACCATTCGGTCTTGGCTGAAACGGTCTCACCGCGCATCAGGCGAACGATCACGTCGATTGCCTCATCCATCATGTCGCGCTGCTTGGCGACGGCGATGCCCATCATTTTAGCATCGGATGCGAGCGAGCCTGGACCCATGCCAAGCATCACCCGGCCTCGGGTCATATGGTCGAGTTGGCTATAGCGCTCTGCTGTCATCAGCGGATGATGGTACGGCACCGACGAGACAGCCGAACCAAGTCTGATCCGGTGGGTGCGCTGCGCTGCTGCGGCAATCATCAGTTCTGGACTGGCGATAAGTTCCCAGCCAGCGGAATGGTGTTCGCCGTACCACAGCTCGTCAAAGCCGAGGTAATCGAGATGCTCCGCAAGTTCGAGATCGCGTTGCAGGGTCAGCGTCGGATTCTCATTGAGGGGGTGGTGCGGGCCACTAAAAGCACCGAAGCGAAGTTTACCAGGCATCTAATTTCTCCAAACTCGCGTTACACGGCGAAGTTGTCAGTTGTGAGCGAGGCCATCCCAGAGTGCCTTGTCCGTCACTGCAATGTGGCCCGCAAATTGACATCCATCATTTGCGGAACCGTTGCAACAAAGGAAGGACGGGCTTCCAACCGGGTGATAGCAGCTGTTAAAGAAGCACATTTACCGCGCCACTGCAAGGCATCGACATTAGGGGCGATGCCCGCCGACATAACGTATTCGAGTCCCAGCAAGGTCGATGCAACGGCAATATCACCGAGATCGAGGCCCTGTGCCGTTTGCGGCACGTGGCTTTCTTGCAGACGTTCCAGTTCCGCGAGGGCACCCTGCACTTTTCGGGTCTGACGGTCCGCCCAGGCGGTGCTGGGCTCTGGCCGGAGCAGTTCGAACATCAGCGCCTGTGCGACTTCCAATAGCCTTTCTCCCAGCATCCTCCGCTTCTGCGCCAGCAACCGGGCGTCCAGATCGGCAGGGAGAAGCGCGGGCGCGGGAAAACGGGCTTCAAGCCAATCGAGTATATAAGCGGAGTCATAGATATATTCGTCAGCATCCGTGATCAGGATCGGCAGCTGTTGGAGTGGGCTGTAACTGGGCGTGCATGTATCATCGCCCCACGGGACATCGTAGGTTACGCTATAATCGATCCCCTTCTCTTGCAGGACGACGGCCACCTTACGGCCGTAGGGACTGGGGCGAGCATTGATCAGTGTGAATGTCATAACGCAATAACCCTTTCAGATTGACTCAACCACCTGGCGCATCCGTTCGGAACCGCCCTTTACCACGCCGGTTCTCCCGAAGTGGCGGGCAGGGTCTGACCCGGCCCGATTACCCAACATGTTTGCCGCAGTTTTAGGACGGCATTGCGTTTAAAACCTGCTTGTCTGAGCCATAGCAGTCAAAAATTCCGGAGCAATTTTTTGCTCCCCTTCGCGTTGGACGAGGTGGTTGCTCTGAAGGTTCACCAAGGCGCAAATATTGCAAACCTTGAATTTTCTACGAGTCACTACGGTCCAACCGAAGCTTTAGCGCTCGTTGCAACGCTAATGGCAATTTGTCCACGCCTATGTGGTGTAAATTTTGTGGCGCTAGTTCCCAAAGCTTCCTGCCGGGCGCCGGCTGCACGCCAAAAAAATAGACGGTAATCTCCGCATACAATGTCATAAGAGCGCAGATCGGGCGGCGGAGCGTGATGGCTGCCACACAGGAAAAGGGATGGGTCTCAAATGCGATACAATCGACTTGGCCGCACTGGCTTGCTTGTCTCCGAACTTTGCTTCGGCACCATGACATTCGGCGGCCAGGACGCGATGTGGAAACAGATCGGCTCGCTGCAGCAGGCCGATGCCGATCGCCTGATCCGCATTGCCCACGAAGCGGGTATCAATTTCATCGACACGGCGGACATCTACGCGGATGGTTTGTCGGAAGAGATGACCGGCCAGTCAATCCGCAATCTTGGCCTGAAGCGGGACGAACTCGTGATTGCGACCAAAGCGTTTGGCCCTGTCAGCCCCGCCCCGAACAGTCGGGGCAATTCGCGCTATCACATCATGAACGCGGTCAAGGCCAGTCTCCGGCGGCTCAAGCTGGATCATATCGACTTGTATCAGCTCCACGGTTTCGACCCGGTAACGCCGGTTGACGAAACCATGCGCGCTATGGACAGTCTGGTGCAGGACGGTCTCATCCGCTACGTCGGCGTATCGAACTGGGCCGCGTGGCAGATTGTGAAGGCGCAGGGTATCGCGCAAAACCAGCACCTTGCCCGCATTGACAGCTTGCAGGCCTATTACACTATTGCCGGGCGCGACCTTGAACGCGAACTGGTTCCGATGATGCAATCCGAACAGGTCGGCCTCATGGTCTGGAGCCCGTTGGCGGGTGGACTTCTAACGGGAAAATACGCTGGCGATGATGGAGCCGGGGTTGGCGGCCGGCGTTCCGGATTCGAATTCCCGCCGGTAGATCAGGATCGCGGCGCTGCGGTCATAGCCGCGATGCGGCCGATTGCCGGGCGCCATGGCGTGTCGGTCGCGCAGATCGCGCTTGCCTGGCTGCTTCACCAGCCGGTCGTGACCAGTATCATCGTGGGCGTCAATCGAGAGGAGCAGCTGGTGGACAACATCGGGGCCTGCAAAGTCAGCCTGACAGCTGACGAACTGGCAACACTCGACGCGTGCAGCCTGCTCCCCCCCGAATATCCAGGTTGGATGGTCGCTTTGCAGCGTGCGTATCGCGCGGATCAGCTCGACCAGCCCGATAAGGGGGCATGACTATCGACATGATCGAAGCCGTGACGCTTGCTTCCCTAACGAAGGCGCAACCGGATCGACGAACCGCCCCGCTGTTCTAATTTTGGCGGTGCAACAGCCTATTTTGACGAATTGCAGCACCCCAGGGACTGTGGCTTTCCCGGATTTGTGACCCAGCGGGCTCGGGCGACCGAACTGGTGTGAAACCTGGCGGTCAGAAAAAACAAACACTTGTTTTCAGGCCTCGGCCAACATAGGAAGCTCCCGGTCAAACTCCAAGAGGAACCGGATCATGGGCAGACTTTCAGGCAAAGTGGCAATCATCACAGGCGCGTCGCAAGGCATGGGTGAAGCGCATGCCAAGTTGTTCGTTGCCGAAGGCGCCAAGGTGATCCTGACGGACGTCAACGAAAAGGATGGTCAGGCGCTTGCTGACAGCCTCAGTGGCAACGCGATGTTCATCAAGCAGGATGTTCGCGATGCCGCAGGCTGGAAGGATGTCGTTGCCAAAGGTGAAGCGAAGTTCGGCACGGTCAATGTCCTCGTCAACAATGCTGGGATCATCGGCACCCTCGCCGACACCATCAATCTGAAGCAGGAAGACTATCAGCTGGTATGCGACATCAACCAGCTTGGCGTCTATCTTGGCATGCAGGCGGTGCTCCCCTCGATGATCCGCGCCGGTGGCGGATCGATCGTCAACATTTCATCGATTGCGGGCATGATTGCCTGTGTGGGCTCGCCGAACCTGGCCTATGTCGGGAGCAAGTTCGCCGTGCGCGGTATGACCAAACAGGTTGCGACCGAATTTGGTCCCAACAATGTTCGCTGCAACTCAATCCACCCTGGCTATATCCTCACGCCAATGATGATCGCGGCAACCGATGAAAACGGCGGTGGGGCAGGGGACCTGACCCCCCTCCGGCGCATGGCCAAGCCGAGCGAAGTGTCACAACTCGCTCTTTTCCTGGCTTCCGATGATTCTTCGTTCATCACCGGCATGGAGCATGTGATCGACGGCGGGATGACCGCCTGCTGATCTATCGACTGGTCAGCCGCTTCTCAACCTCGCGATGGAAGGCGGTAAGCCGCCCTTCCGCCGTGTTGAACATGTAACGCTTTTGCCCCAGCGAATGGGCGACCTTGCCCCAGCCATTGATGACGGCGGCGTCTTCCGATGAGACATCGACGAAATTCTGCCAGTCGCGGTCATTCTGGCGCTTCCATTTCTCTTCGCTAACGCCTTCGGGGCGCGGCCCGACCATGCCCCATGCGGTGAAGTGGGTCTCGGTTGGAGAGACCGGCCAGATGTTCCAGGTCTGAAGGTGAGTCGGGAAGCAGCTGAAGAACGTATTGGGGAAAGCCAGGTAGTGCGTGATGTGCGATGCCCGGTGATCCGCCCCTTCGCCCGCCCGGTCGGTCAGCCCCTTGACCGGGATCGACATCCAGCTGTGCGGATCGCAAATCCGCAGATGCGCCTTGCCCCATTGGACGATTTCCGAAAGCGTGGACTTGTGCGTATGCGGCACATGCCAGGTCTCGTTGAAGGCATCGACGACGGTCTTCCAGTTAGCGTTGAGCGTGAGTTCGAAACGAAAGCGCGTGTCGAACTTCTCCAGCCCGAACCAGTCGAGTTCGGTCGCAATATCGCCGAGCGAAGTCCGCAGATCGGGCGCGTCACCGGACAGGCAGATCCAGGCAAAGCCGCCATATTCGGCAACGCGCACAGGCGGCGCCCGAAGATCGTCGAGCAACGCCTCGTCGAACGCAGCTTTCATCGGGGTGAAGCGAACCTTGCCGGCCAGGTCGTACTGGAAGCCGTGCCACGGGCAAATGAAGCGCCCCTTCTCGCAGTGCCCCGATGCGGCGACGATCCGCGTGCCGCGATGCTGGCAGACATTATGCCAGGCGAGCAGGCCACCGGCGTCATCGCGCGCGATCACGACCGACTGGCCCAGTTGCTCGAACACCACATAATCGCGCGGGGCCGCGACATCCGCTGACGGACAAGCCGGCAGCCAGCTCTCGAAGAACACTGCCTCCACCTCACGCTGAAACCGCGCCGGGTCGGTGTAAGTCCGCGCCTCAACCACGCTTGGCGGCAGCGGATACTGGTCGATCGGGTCAGAGCTTGTCATCGCGTCCTGCTTGCATCAAAACCTCCGACCATGTCACGCATTCACTTGACGTTCCACGCACCAACGATAAAAACAAATGATTGTTTTGTTTACCGCCAGAAGCAAGGATGTTCAACCATGAATGAGTGGCAAACATGAGCGGTGGACCCGCCCGGCGCTTCGCGCAATATCACGAGCGCTTTGAAAACATCGCGCTTAGCCGCGATACCAATGGCGTACTGCTGATGCGCTTTCACACCGATGGCGGTCCATTCGTGTGGAGCGCGCTGGCGCATGAGGAGCTTGGCTCTTGCTTCAGCGATGTTGGCGCGGATCGCGACAACAAAGTTGTCGTTATGACCGGGACCGGGGCTAGCTGGTGCGAGGACATCAACGCGGGCAGTTTCAAGCTTGGCACGGCGGGTGACTGGGATTTGACGTTTTACGATGGTCGCCGTCTGCTGGGCAATTTGCTCGATATCGAAGTCCCGGTGATCAGCGCAATCAATGGGCCGGCCCGCATCCACCCGGAAATTCCGGTCATGTCGGATATCGTGATCGCCAGCGATACTGTGCTTTTTCAGGACGCGCCTCACTTCATGTCGGGAATCGTGCCTGGCGACGGCGCGCACATAGTCTGGCCGCATCTGCTTGGTCCCAACCGGGGGCGCTATTTCCTGATCATGGGACAGGAATTGAGCGCGGCGCAGGCGCTGGAATGGGGCGCGGTAAGCGAGGTCGTCCCGGCCGATAAGCTGATGGCGCGTGCGATGGAGATTGCCGATATGATCGCCGCCAAACCGATGCTGACCCGGCGCTACACCCGTGTAGCGCTAACCCAACGCTACAAGCGCCTGATGCACGAGGGTTTGAGTCTTGGCCTTGGTCTCGAGGCCCTCGCCGCAACCGAAGCGCTGCCCACCGAAGGCCGCATGAAAGACGCGCAATAACCGCCTGCCAAGAAATTAGGCGAGCCGGTCTCACAGCATATCGAAATGCTCCATGTTAGGGGCACCCGCAAAAAATGGCCCGACCAGCGCCTTGAAACGATCGAATTCCGGTGTCTTGGTAAACGCGGTGTGCGCTTCCACGCTATCCCATTCGAGCAGCAGGATGAACTTGCCGGGATTTTCCACGCCGCGCCCGACCCGTGCCGATGAACAGCCCGCAGCGCCTTCGAGGAAGGCGGTGCCAGAGCTTGTCATTGCTGCGGCAAAGTCTGCTTCCTTGCCCGGGGCGATGGGGATTTCTGCGCGTTCGACAAACATTTTCACTCTCCTTGGCTGCTCTTGAGACGCTCGACCACAAGTGCGGCGAGTTTGAATTTCTGAGGTCGTCCGGTGACGGTTAGCGGAATCTCGCCTTCATTAAAAAACAGGACATGGCGCGGAACCTTGAAGCGCGCAAGATTTGCCGCGCAAACCGCAAGAAGCTCAGCCGCATCGGGATGCTGTCCTTCGCGCGGAACGATGCAGAGACAACCGGTTTCGCCCGCCCGCGCGTCCGGCACACCGACGACCAGTGCCTGATCGATCTGCGGGTGATTGTCGAACAGCATCTCGATTTCGCGCGGCATAACCATTTCGCCGTTGCAGCGATAGGTTTCCTTGATCCGGCCCGTCAGCGTCACGTAGCCATCCGCGCTCACCCGGCCGACATCACCGGTGCGCAGCCAGCCATCGGGGATAAAGGCCGCCGCAGTTTCGTCGGGCTTCTTGTAATAGCCGCGCGTGACGATGGGGCCTTTCACCACAAGTTCGCCTTCCGCGTCCGGAGGCAGATCGGCGAGTGTTTCCGGGTCGATCGTTTTATAAACCGCCACGCGCCCACCCAGCGCAGGATCGCCCGCGACGCTTGGCGGTTTGAAGCGGCCGTGCGTTGTCAGCAGCCGCGTATCGTCATCCTCCGGCACGCTCGATGTGGCTGACGCCGAGGTTTCGGTCATGCCGTAGCCCATCCGCATCTCGGCGGGGCGAAGGACTTCGCGGATGTCGCTCCAGATGCCGGGCGGATAGGCCCCACCACTGTTGAACATCACGAGCAGATGGCTCGAATCGAAACCACGTGTCCGCGCGACCTCGATCAGCCTGGCTGTCGCGATCGGCACTGCCACCAGCTCTGTAGTGCGGTGGCGCTCGGCAGCGTCGAGCATTTCCGCCGCATCGAACACCAGGTGCGGAATGATCGCTCCGCCGACGAACAGCACCGCGAGCAGGCATTCTGTATAGCCAAAAACATGATACATCGGCATCGCAAACTGCATTCGCCGCTTGTCCTCGAAGGCGCCGGCGATCACCGACGAAAAGGCCGCGCGAAGCACCATGTCGTGGGTCAGCATCACGCCTTTGGATCGTCCGGTCGTACCGGAGGTGTACAGGATATCGCTAAGCGCGGCGCCATCTGCCGCAGCCTCGCGCCGCGCCAGTTCGGCATCGCTTTCGGGCATGGCACTGGCGATCAGCGCGTCGATTCCGGGAAGCATGAAGATATCCCGCAAATTGGGCAGATCCGGTTTGATGCGGGCAAGGTCAGCAAGATAGTCATGCCCGCGGAACTCTGCCATCGTGATCAGCATCACCGAGTCAGACTGGTCGATTACATAGGCAAGCTCTTGCCCGCGCAGCATGAAATTGACCGGAATGCAAACCGCACCCGCCCGCGCAATGGCGAATTTGATCGCGGTGAATTCGGGATGGTTAGCCATATCGAGCGCGACATGTTCGCCCGCTTTGAGGCCGTGCGCGATCAGGCCCGACGCAATCTGGCGTGACCAGGCCTGGACCTCGGCATAGCTCCATTCGCGCTCGTCGGTGATGATCAGGGGTCGATCTGCCCAGGACTCCACCGAGCGATCAAGCCGGCCCGAAATGGTCAGTACCTCCCAGACCGGGTATCGCGCCTCAAGCAGGCAGCGACGCTCTTGCGGTGTCATCCTTCCCTCTCGTTTCTGTCAGATTGACGGGGCAGCGCAATCGTCATAACAAACATTTGTTTATTGGCAAACGCAAGCTGACGGGGTGAAGCATGGATTTCCGCTTCAATGATGAACAGCGGATGTGGAACGACACTGTTCAGGACTTCATGATCCGTGAAGTCGGGCAGGACTATACGCTTGAACACGATCTGTCGCGTGAATTTCCCGAAGATGTCTATCGCAAGATGGCCGATCTAGGCTGGCTGGGGCTGCTTGTGCCCGAGGAGCAGGGCGGGATGGCGACCGATCCGGTGATGTTCGCGATCTTCTGCGAAGCGATCGGCAAATACAGCCTCGATACTGCCGCGTGCATCATGACATCGGTGTTCACCGTAACCAATATCTGCCGCCACGGCACGCCCGAACAGGTAGAGCGGTATATCAAGCCCTTTCTGCGCGGCGATCAGAAATTCTCGATTTCCATAAGCGAGCCCCAATCGGGGTCTGACGCTGCGGGTGGTCGATCGACCGCCCGGCTGGAGGGCGACGAGTGGGTGTTGAATGGCAACAAGGTGTGGTGTTCGGGCGCGCAGCTTCCCGGCGCCGTCATCGCCGTCCTGGCGCGCACCAGCCAGGAACGCTATGATGGTTTTTCTATGTTCCTCGTCCCCAATGACACGCCGGGACTGCACATCAAGAAGATGCAGACGCTTGTCCGCAAGAGCCTTGGCACCACTGAATTCTTCATGGATGACATGCGCATTCCCAAGGCAGCGCTGCTCGGCGAGGTGGGCAAGGGCTGGCACTATATCGGCGAACATCTTGATCTCGAGCGGCTGAGCATTGCCGCCTCGCAGATTGGCAATGCCCGCACCGCGCTTGACGACACCAAGAAATATTTGAGTGAGCGTGACGCCTTCGGCAAGAAGCTCTCGTCCTATCAGGTGCTCAAGCACCGCATGGCGGACGACGAAACCGAACTCGCCGCCGCGCGCCTGATGGTCTATTACGCAGCGGACAAGCTTGCGCGCGGTGAGCCGGCCAATGCTGACGTCGCCAAGGCCAAGTTGTTCACCGCCAAGACCCTGTTCCAAATATCCTTCAACGGGATGCAGGCGCTCGGCGGCTACGCTCAGCTTCCCGAATATCACATGGAGCGCTATTTCCGTGAGGCCAAGCACGGCATGGTTGGTGGCGGCACCAACGAAATTCTGCGCAGCATCATCGCCAAGTCGATGGGGCTGGGGCGTGACGGCTAAGGGACGAGAGGTGGCGGGTTGGATGGCATCCGTAGCAGGGCCGCGCGATGCGATCCTGGATGCTGCGATTCGCCTGTTCGGCAAGCAGGGCTATTCAGGCACCTCGATGCGCGACATTGCCACGGCGGTCGGTGTATTGCCGGGGAGCCTGTACGCCCATATCGCGAGCAAGGAGGCGTTGCTCGCCGATATTGTTGAGGATGGCGTCAACCGGTTCCTCGCAGCGGTCCACCCCCACGCCGAATCGGATGCAACCCCTACAGACAAACTCCGCGCAATGATGATTGCCCATGTCGCGGTTGTCGCCGACAATCCCGAACGCTCGCTCGTCGTTTTCCATCAATGGCGTTATCTGGGTGACGACAACATCCAGGCTGCCATCGGCAAACGCCGCGATTATGAGCAAGCGTTTATCGGTGTGATGGATGACGGGATGAAGGCAGGGGCTTTCCGCGCAGACCTCAACCTTCGGATCGCTGTGTTGGCGATATTGGGTGCGCTAAATTGGACCCCGGAATGGTTATCACCGAACGGGAAACTTTCGCCCAACGAGGTGGGAGAGATAATTGCGGATACGTTGCTGGTGGGGGTGAGGCGGTAACGTCGATTTTATTTCCTCAAGAACTATTCAGCACTCAGTTTCAATCGGGAGACCCGCAGCTTGCCATTCGGGCAATCCATCTTCCAAGCGGCGGATGCGGAACCCGCGTGCCCTGAGCAGGCAGACTGCCTCATAGGAAAAGACGCAATACGGCCCCCGGCAATAGGCGACGATCTCGATTGAGGGATCGAGTTCGGCCATCCGCCTCTCCAGATCCTCCACCGGAACATTGATCGCGCCCGCAACATGGGCGAGGGCAAATTCATCGCGGGGACGGACGTCTAGGATCGTGACCGCTCCTGCGCGGGAACGCTTGAGGAGTTCGGCGCGAGTGACAGCTTCCATCGCATCGCGATCATGGAAATAGCCGTTGAGGACGTTTTTAACTTCGGCCAGATTCCGCTCACCGATTTGGTGGAGCGCCGCGAGCAAATCCAGCACCGCAGGATCGGCGAGCCGGTAATAAATGAATTTGCCGTTCCGCTTAGTCGCGGCCAGCCCCGCCCGTCGCAATTGCTGGAGATGTTGCGATGCATTGGCGACCGATAGCCCCGCCTTTTGCGCCAGCACGTCAACGCTTTGTTCGCCTTGTGCCAAATGTTCAACCAGGGCCAGGCGGTGGGCGTGGCCCAGCGTCTTTGCGATCAGCGCAAATTGCTCGAATAATTGCTGCTTTGGTCCTTGTCTTGACACTGCTCCCGCGCCCTCGTTTAATCATTCAAGCGAATCATTGAATATATCCGCAATCCTGTCAAGCCAAGGAGGCCAAGATGATCCTGCGCCAGTATCTCGACACCGATCCTGTGGTCGCATCATATTTGCTTGGATGTGGCGGCAGGGCGAAAGGCGCGGTGATTGACCCAGCAGGGGATATTGGTCGCTACACTGAGGCTGCCGAAATGCTAGGCGTGCCCATCCAATTCGTTGTCGATACACATTTGCATTCCGATCACCTCTCGGCAGGACGCGAACTCGCGGAAGCTGTGGGCGCAAAATATGTCCTGTTCGCCGGAAGCATTACAGATTTTGAATTTCACGGTGTAGCAGACGGCGACTGGCTTGAGCTTGGCAATGTCCAGATGCAGGCCATGCACACACCGGGACATACACCCGAGCATATATCGCTTCTCGTGACGGATCGTTCGCGCGGCGATGAGCCTTGGTTCGTGTTGACGGGGCATACGCTGATGGTTGGCGATCTTGGCCGCACCGAGCTTGCAGTGAACTTCGAACAGGGCGCGCGCGATCTGTTTCACTCCATTCAGCGGTTCAAGGCGCTACCCGACTATGTCGAAATTCTCCCCGGAGCCTTTTCGGGGTCGGTTTGCGGGCGCAGCCTGAGCGGCAAGCCAAGTTCGACAATCGGATTTGAACGCCGTTTCAACAAGGCATTCCAGATCGAGGATGAAGCGCAATTCGTCTTAGCAATGCAAGCCGACATTCCCGAGCGGCCTCCGCAGGCTGATCAAATCCGCAAAGTGAATGCGGGTGAATTGGCGACGCTAGTGTGAAAGCTGACGCAACCGCGACCATTGCCCTTGGTCTGCGCGCAAACTGGCAGCAATTTGCCCTGCTGATCCTGATCAACGGATTTGTCGGGGGTATGGTGGGGATAGAACGAACGGTTGTGCCTTTGATCGGGGCGGAGACGTTCAAGCTAAATTCCACTGCCCTGATCACATCGTTCATCGTCAGCTTCGGGCTGGTGAAAGCGGTTGCCAACCTCGTTTCGGGTCAGCTTGCCGATAGCTGGGGCCGAAAGAAGGTGCTGATCCTGGGCTGGGCATTTGGCCTGCCAGTGCCATTCTTGATCATCTGGGCACCAAGCTGGGGGTGGATCATTGCGGCGAATGCGCTGCTTGGTATCAATCAGGGGCTGGCCTGGTCGATGACTGTCATCATGAAGGTCGATCTTGTCGGCCCCAAGTCGCGAGGGCTGGCCGTGGGGCTGAACGAGTTTGCAGGCTATGTCGCCGTTGGATTGACAGCGCTTGCGACCGGCTATCTGGCGGCACGATATGGATTGCGTCCTGTGCCGATCTGCCTCGGTATCGGCTACGCGATATTGGGATTGACGCTCTCGGTCTTGTTAGTCCGCGATACTCGTCAGCATGTCGCGCTAGAAGTTTCATCGCTTCCCGAAAAGCCACAAAGCATCAGTTTCCGCGAGGTCTTCGCGCTGACATCGTTCCGGGATCGCAATCTGTTTGCAGCCTCGCAAGCAGGACTGGTCAACAATCTCAATGACGGGATGAGCTGGGGGATTTTTCCGCTATTCTTTGCGGGGTTCGGGTTAGGTGTCGAACGCATTGGCGTCCTCAAAGCCATCTATCCTGTCACCTGGGGATTGCTCCAGATCGTCACCGGCCCCTTGAGCGACCGCCTTGGCCGCAAGGGGCTGATCGTAGCGGGGATGTGGGTGCAAGCGGTTGGCTTATTCCTTACAGCGATGACGCATGATTTCCGATTGTGGGTCATCGCCAGTCTTTTGCTCGGCGTTGGCACGGCAATGGTCTACCCTAGCTTGATCGCCGCCGTATCCGACGCTTCCCGCCCTGAATGGCGCGCTCGCTCGTTAAGCGTCTACCGTTTCTGGCGAGATTTAGGTTATGCGGTAGGCGCGTTGGGCGCAGGATTGATGGCCGACGCTTACGGTTTTGGAGCAGCGATTATCGCGGTAGCCGGATTGACCTTTGTTTCTGGCTTAGTTGTCGCAGCAGCGATGAAGGAAAAGTAATTTTTCGTCCTTGCCGTCCACACCGCCTTGACTCTCAATCTTCCCAGCCATACCAAAAACAAATGATTGTTTTGGGGACATCATGACAAGCCGCGCCTTTTCCGACCCTCAGGTTAAATTCTTCGAAGATTTCGAACTTGGCGATGTGATGACGACGCGCGGGCGCACGGTGGACATCGGCGATATCACCGCTTTCGCAGGGCTGACGGGGGACCATTATCAGCTCCACACGGATGCCGCCTTCATGGAAAGCTCGCGCTTCGGGCAACGGATCGCGCATGGGCCGCTGACCTTTTCGCTCGCTATCGGGCTGGTTGGCGGAAGCGGGTTTTACGGGGATGCGATTGCGGCCCTTGTTGAGATTACTAGTCTCAAGGCGACCAAGCCCGTGTTTGCCGGGGACACGCTGCATGTGGTTGCCGAGGTGACGGGTCATGAGGCGACCGGCGGCAAATATGGCACGCTCGCGGTTACTTACCTGGTGCGCAATCAGTCGGGCGATGAAGTGATGACGTTCCTCCAGACCATGCTCGCGAAGCGGAGAGTTTGAATGGCTGAAAATTGGCAGTTGCATGTTGATGCCGGTCAGGAAAACGACCCGGTATTCGTCGGCATCGGCGAAATTCCATCGGGGAAGTATCCTGATCGCGGCTTTATCGAGGCGCTGACCAAGGTTGCGATCCTGGCGCTCAAGGATGCGGAGATGGCGCCGCGCGATATCGATACGATCCTGCTCATCCCGTGCCTGCACAGCGGTGAGGACCAGGCCGATCTGGTATTCTCCCGCATGGTCGAGGAGCTGGGCATCCATGGTTCGTGCAAGTCGAGCTTTATGGTGCACTCTGGCGGCTCGACCAGCGACAATGCGGCGCGCGCGGCGCACGGGCTGATCGCGACCGGTCACGCACGGAATGTCCTCGTTCTGCAGGGCGAGCGCTGGGGTTCCGCAGACCTCAATGAAATGATCACGATGCTGTCGAAGAACGGCATTCCCGGCGAATGGGAACTGCCGACCGGTATCCAGTTCAACGCCATCGGTGCGATGATCATGCGGCGTTACATGCACGCCTCGGGCAGCACGGCGGCGGAGATGGCATCGGTCTGCGTCACATTGCGAAAATGGGCGAATCTCAACGAGAACGCCATGTTCTACACCAAGCCTCTCACGGTCGAGCAGATTCTCGCCTCGCGTATGGTCGCCGATCCGCTCCACAGCTTCGAATGTCCGCCGATGGCGGATGGCGCGGTCGCGTTCGTCATGACCAGCACCGGCATCGCGAAAAAGCGCGGGATCAGCCACGGTATCCGCGTTGCGGGATCGGGCGGC
>JANMCD010000308.1:0-8804 GCA_031360905.1 Novosphingobium sp. | reverse complement strand
CTCGAACTGCATCAGCAGCGCACGGATTTCGGTGATCGGATCGGGCATGCTCAAGTCTCCAGTGCGACCAGTAAGGCGGGCAGGACAGGGTCGGTAATCATCGTCGTCACGCCGCTGCGCCGCGCAATGCGGGCAATCGCGGGATTAGCAAGGCCGCTGCCGCGCGCCGTGGACTGCCCGGCCAGCGCAGCCGCCAAATCCTCGACCGAAGTTTCGGCGATCACACGATCGATATCGATTGCGCCCGCCACATCGCCAGTGCCCGAACGAAGCACACGAACCGGGCTGCGCTCCTGCGCCCACGCGATCAGCCGGGCAAGCTGCGGGTGGTCGTCCTCATGCGGCACTTCGGTTTCCAGCGCACCGGCATAGACCAACCCGGCTGCGCCATCGACCGTCACCCGCGTGCCCGCCCGTGCAACCGCGCCGCTGCCGACGCCGACCACACATGGCCGCCCCAGCGCGCGGCTTACCACCGCTGCGTGGCTGGTCGAGCCGCCCTGTTCGGTCACCACCGCGCTGGCTGCGATCATGCCGTGGACATCGTCCGGACTGGTTGTCGCGCGCACCAGCACGACTGCCTCACCGGCTGCCGCACGGCGCTCGGCCTCATTGGCATCGGCGACCAGCACGCCGGTTGCGACACCGGGACAGGCACCTTCGCCCCGCGCCAGGACTTGGGCGCCATCGGTCGCTCCAGCCGCCAGCCGGGGCAACAGCAAAGTCACCACCTGCTCGGCGCTGATCCGCGACAGCGCCGTGGCGGCATCAATCCGGTTTTCATCGACCATATCGACCGCAATCCGCACCGCCGCCCCGGGAGCCCGCTTGGCCGAGCGCGATTGCAGCAGGTAGAGCTTGCCCGATTGGACGGTGAACTCGATATCCTGGACATCACCATTCTCGCGCTCAAGCAGATCGGTCGCCCTTAGCAGTGCGGAATATGCCTGCGGCACGTGGCTCTGCATCGCATCCAGACCCAGCGGCGTGAACTTGCCCGACACCACGTCCTCGCCCTGGGCACGGGGCAAATATTCGCCGTAAGGCACTGGCTCGCCGCTAAGCGGATTACGGCTGAACAGCACGCCGGTGCCGCTGGTATCGTCGAGGTTGCCGAACACCATCGCCTGCACCGTGACCGCCGTGCCGAGATCGTGGGCAATGCCGTTATGCTCGCGGTAGCGGCGCGCGCGGCGGGTGTTCCAACTGTCGAAAACCGATCGCACGGCTGCGAAGAGCTGACTGGTGACGTCACCCGTGATCTCCGCATCGGCAGCTTTCAACACAATCGCGCGGTACAGTTCGCGGAACCGGCGCTGGGTATCGCGGGCAAAATCCGGCAAACCGGTCTCCGCCGCCAGCGCCGCTTCGCCCTCCTCGTCGATACCAAGGTTGAGCACCGTATCCATCATTCCCGGCATCGAAATTACCGCACCGGAGCGGATTGAGAGCAGCAAGCGCTTGTCGCCGCTGCCAAAGCTGCGACCGGTTTGCGCTTCGAGCCAGGCGACGCCGGCGGCGATCTCGGCCTCCAACCCCGGCGGAAATTCGTCAGCCTCCAGATAGGCATTGCAGGCAGGCGTGCCGATTACAAAAGCCGGCGGCACATCGAGGCCCAGCGCCGCCATGCGCGCGATTGACCACGCCTTGCCGCCGATCACGGCGCGATCCGGCAACCCCCTGCCGCCGAGCAGCACTGTCCAGTCAGTCACAGCTACTCCTCACGCTCGCGGCCCATGATCCGCAGCAGCTCTTCATGCAGTTCGAACCACACGGTGTGATAACTGTCCCGCCGAATATCGCTGACCCATTCACGCTCGCCGTCCTCGGCAAATTCCAGCGCGGCGAGCAGCTTGTCCCCATAGTATTCGAGGCGCGGCAGCCCCGACGCCAGTTTGATCAAGATCGGTTCGGCTTGTTCGTGCAAACCCCCCAGCCGGTCGATCACGGCCGCGTCGTGCGCCTTATCGCTGTGATCGTTGGCTACCTTCTGGCCGCCGACATCGAGCGTCTGCCAATCGGTGATGATCTGCTTGAGCGTGTTGTTGATCCGCTCGAAGCCTTCGTATGCGCCGCGAAATGCCGCATCTTCGCGCAAACTCGCAAAATGACCGGCATAGCGCGCCTGCAAGGCCACGCCGGCTAGCGGGGTCAGCGCGTAGCCGCCCTTCGCTTCCATCGCGCGTCCGGTGGCCACCAGCGTGTCGAGCTGCGCCTGCGCCTGGTCGACTGAGATTCCGGCGAGCGCGGCAATCGCAGATGCGGGGGCATGGCGCTTGATCGCTGCTGCGTGGAGGACGAGGTCGCGGCTTTCCATTATCTGGCCTCCACCCGCACCCAGACCCGTGCGGTTCGCTCAACCCCCTGCTGGTAATCTTCGGTGGTCTTGGCGTCGGCTGTCGACTCGATCACCACCTTGTCGCCGTCGCGGATTCCGGCGACCTTGGCGTTCATCACGCAGGGTATATTATATTCACGCGTCAGGATGCCGAGGTGCGATCGCACCGTGCCGCCGGCGCAGATCACCCCGGCGAACTGGTCGATGATCGGCGCGGTCAACGTGCCGCCGGAGTCATCGATTATGGCGATTGTGCCCGGCGGCACGCCCTTGGTCAGCAGATCGAGCACGCGTTCATTGGAACGGATATAGAGCGCGGTGCCCGTCGCATCCGCCTTATGCCGTACGACATTGTCCCCCACCCCGCGTAGCGCCCGGCCCTGAGAATCGGGCTCGCCCGAAGGCGCATCCGGATGGGAGAAGCCGATGCCGTCGTCGGATACGCCGTCAGCTGGCTTATGCACCTCGGGCCGCTCGGCCACCGAGATGCTGGCCGACCATTCAAACCTGTGCCCGCTGGACAGGATCGCCTTCTCTACGCTGATCATGTCCTCGGCGGTGACCAGACTATCCGCACCGCCTAGCGCGAATTCCTCCCAGCCCATGCCGGATTCGGCCAGTCGCTTGCGCACGGCCTGCTTTACCAGATCAAGCGTCGCTTCGACCAACGGCGAAGCAGGGGGCTGGACGAAGCGCGCGCCGTCTATCGGAAGCTTAACAACAGGCACGAACTTTTCCTTCTTTCGATCGCGGGGTCTCTATCAAACCTCCCAATCGCCGACCATTCTCAGCTTGTCGACGGATTGCACTTCACTTGTGCTGACGGAAACGCAAAGCACAGCCCCTCGGCGAGCTTAGGGTAGACGGGCTTGGGTTAGTTAGTTAATTCAATCATCGTCCCGCCAGATTAAACTGCCGGAACCTTAGATTACTGTCAAGAACCTAAGCCAAAATCGTCGGACGATATTGCCCATTCATACAGCTGAGCTTAGCATGCCTTATGACACAAATTCCTCCTCGCATATTGCTGGTCAACGACGACGGGATCGATGCTCCCGGCATCATCCTGCTGGAAAAGATCGCCCGCACTTTCACCGATGACATCTGGGTGGTCGCCCCCGACGAGGAGAAATCGGGAGCGGGCCATTCGCTGTCCACCTACCACCCGATGCGGGTTCTGCAGCGCGATGAGCGGCACTTCGCGGTCAAGGGCACGCCCACCGATTGCGCGCTGCTCGGGGTTTATGAGCTGCTCGGCGACCGCAAGCCAGACATCATCCTGTCCGGCATCAACCGCGGCGGTAATATCGCCGAGGACGTGACCTATTCGGGGACCGCCTCGGCGGCAATGGAGGGGGCGATGCTGGGCATTCCGGCCATCGCATTCAGCCAGGTGACCCGCCCCCCCGCCCCGGTCCACTGGGCGACCGCCGAGGCCTGGGCGGGGCAAGTGATCGAAAAGCTGCTGGGCATGCAATGGCGGCCGGGCAGCTTCATCAACGTCAACTTTCCCGACTGCCCGCCCATTGAGGTGAGGGGCATCCGCGTCACCACCCAGGGCCTGCGACCGCCGGGCACTTTCCGCCCGATGCGCCGGGTGGATGAACGGCATGTGCCCTATTACTGGACCAAAATCGATTCTCCGGACGGCGGGCACGCGCCGGGGAACGATGTGCAGGCGGCGCTGGACAAGGAGGTGTCGATTACCCCGTTACAGCTGGATATGACGGATAGGGAGGCTTTGGCCGGGTTGCGGGGAGTGTTTGGAGGGTAGCTGGGCGCCTGTACTTTGGCAGGCTCAGCATGAGCGGGTGTTGGGAGCGAACCCCCAAAAAAGGCCCGCTCAACCTCAGCTTGTCGAAGGCTGCTAATCCCGCGCCAGCACGGTAACCGCCGACATGCCGTCCTCGACCCCGTAAAATCCGCCCGAATTCTCGGCCACGGCCAGCCGTGCTCCTTCAACCTGCCGGGCACCGGCTGCACCGCGCAGTTGCAACACCAACTCGTGTATCTGCGCCAGGCCCGTCGCCGCCAAGGGATGCCCCTTGGAGACCAGCCCGCCCGAGGTGTTCACCGGAATTCGCCCGCCCAGCCCGGTTACGCCTTCCTCCGCCGCCCGGCCCGCTTCGCCCGGCGGGATGAGGCCCAGCGCTTCGGCCTGGATGATCTCGCCGATCGAGCTGGCGTCGTGAACTTCGGCGACGTCGATATCGGTCGGCCCCACCCCGGCCCGCTCGAACGCCCGCGCCGAGACCAGCCGCGTCACGTGGTTGGCGTAATCGGCGGGCGCGCGGTCGCTGCCGGTCTGGCTTTCGGCGCCCAGCACGCGGATCGCGCGTGCACCGAGGCGCGCGGCCAATTCCGCCGAGCACACCACCGCTGCTGAGGCGCCGTCGCTGATCGGCGCGCACATCGGGTTGGTCAGCGGCCAGGCGACGCGTGGCGCGGCGAGGACTTCCTCGATACTCATGGCGTTGCGGTATTGCGACAGCGGGTTATGCTGCGAGGCGAAGTGGTCCTTGGCCGCCACCGCCGCGATTTGGCGGGGGGTAGTGCCGTAGGTCGCCATATGCAGCCGCGCCTGCGCGGCATAGGCCTCCATCAGCACATTGGGGCTCTCGCTCTCCTCACCCTCGGGGACCGGAGCGAGCAAGCCTGCGGTGCGGGTGAGATAGGCTTGCGCCTCGACAATATCGCGCGGCTGCTGGAACACGGCGAAGCGTTTTGCCCGGTCGTCGCTGTAGAGCTTTTCCACCCCGACGATCAGCACCATCTCGGCAAGGCCGGCGCGAACATGGTCGATGGCCAGATGCAGGCCCATCGTCGAGCTGGCACAGGCGGCCTCGACATGGAACGCCTTTACCCCCGAGATGCCGAGCGGGCGCAGGGCATATTCGCCGGGGATCGACATTTCGCCAGCGACAAAGCCCTGCACGACATTGGCATAGACCGCCATGTCGATGTCCCTCGCCGAAACGCCCGCGTTTTCTATCGCCAGCCGTGCTGCAGCCTGGGTCAGCTGTTCATGCGTCTTGTCTAGGTGCCGCCCGAACGGGGTCATGCCGACGCCGATTATCACCGCCTCGAGCATCAGATCGTCCTTTCCGCTGCTTCCCAGCGCACCTTGCGCAGTTCGCCGCGCTGCACCTTGCCGGCATTGCTGCGCGGCAGACTGGCCATGACTTCGATTGCCTTGGGCGCCTTGACCGGCCCCAGCACCTCGCGGACATCGGCCAGCAGCTTGGCCGTGTCGATGCTTGCTCCGGCGCGGGGCTCGACCACGGCGACCACCGCTTCGCCCCATTTCTCATCCGGCACGCCGATCACCGCGCAATCCTGCACGTCAGCGCACGCCATCAACGCCTGTTCGACTTCGGCGGGATAGATATTGAAGCCCCCCGAAATGATCATGTCCTTTTTGCGGTCGACGACATAGAACCAGCCTTCCGCGTCGCGCAGGCCAATGTCGCCGGTGTGGTGCCAGCCGAACGTGGAAACCTCCGCCGTCGCCTCCGGGTTTCGGTAATAACCCGCCATCACCAGCGGACCTCTGACCACGATCTCCCCCCGCTCGCCGGGGGGGAGAATGTTGCCGGCATCGTCCATGATCTCGACAATCGAGAGCAGGTTGGCGCGGCCGCAGCTGCCCGGATGGGCGAGTTCGCCTGCCTCGTTCAGGTGCTCGTGCGGCGGCATGGCTGTGACGCACATCGGCGCTTCGGTCTGACCGAAGCTGGCATTCATTACCGGGCCGAACACCTGGATCGCCTCGCGCAGCCGGTCGAGCGACATCGGCGCTCCGGCATAGGAGATGTATTCAAGGCTGGAGAAATCCGCATCCCGAATACGCGGCTCTGCGAGCAGCATGTAGATCGCGGTGGGCGGCAGGAACATGTAGGTGACCCGGTGGCGCACGATGGCCTCGATCACCGCCTTTGGCTCGAACTTCGTCAGGATCACTACCGTCCCGCCCAGCGCCATGCTGGCCAGCGCCAGCGGCCCGGCGGCATGGGTCATAGGCGCGGCGACGAGGTTGACCGGCGCACGCTTCATCGGCATCGAGGCCACTAGACTGGAGACCAGCGCTTGCCAATTGCCGTTGGTCAGCATTACGCCTTTGGAGCGCCCAGTGGTGCCGCCGGTGTTGGCGAGGAAGCCAAGTTCGTCCGAAGCCCCCGAACGCCGCTGCGGCACCGGCGCATCGCTGCCAATCAGCACGTCGGCCAGCAGGACATCGGCTTCAGGGATCGCCTGGTCGAGTGCGATATAGCGGCGGATGTTCGGGCATCGCTCGCGAAACACCGGAATTTGGTCGGCCGCTTCGGAATGGATGAATAGCGTATCGACGTCGAGCAGATCGAGCAGATAGGCGTTCTCTGCCACCGGCGCGCGGTTGTTCGCCATCGCCCAGATGCCGTCGGCCCGCAGGATGCCGAGGATCGCCTCGAACGCCGCCATAGCATTGCCGCTGAGCACTGCCGCGTGCCCCCCGGCCGGGAAGCCATCGGCGATCAGCGCGCGGGCAATCGCATCGCTGCGGCGCTTGACCTCGGCATAAGTGCGGACGGTTTCGCCATCGATCATGCACGGCTGGTCATACGCCATGCGCACGCCGCGATCGAAGAAGTCGATCATCCGCACGGTGGCTGCCCCTCGTTCCTCTCCGGAACCGGGAGATGGGCCCCCTCCGTCAGCCGCTTTACGTCTGCCACCTCCCTATTCCGGAGAGGATTGGGGAAGCAGCCCTCCACAGCAGTTCAGCTTCGCATCGTGAGTTCAAGCTCGTTCGAGCGCAACTGCACCAGCGGCAGCCTGGCCAGCTGCATCAGTTTCACCACCTGGTCGAACTCCGTGGAGGACAGCGTCGGATAGTCACGGCGCGGCGGGCCGGAAAGGCGCATCCGGTCGATATCCGCTGCCGGAACCAGCGCGCGCAGGATCAGCTCGTCGTCGTCGCCCCCGGTGCCGTGGCGGCGGTGGAGTTCCTCGCGGCCAGGCTGTTCGGGCGGCTGGCCGACGATTTCCCCGGCGCGCGGTGTGGCCATGATCCGGTCCATCACCTCACCGTCAATTGGCGCGACCGGATCGCCGTAAAAGCCGGCGGCGTATTGCACCACTTCGTCGGGCACCACCGAATAGCGTTTGCCGGTGACGATGTTGAGCACCGCCAGCGTGCCGACCAGCTGGGCGAAAGGCGTCGCCATGCCGGGATAGCCCAGCTCGCGGCGCACCTTGGCGACCTCCTCCAGCACTTGAGGAAGCCTATTCAGCATGTCCTGCTGCACCAACTGCGAGCGTAGCGTGCCCATCATTCCGCCCGGGATCTGGTGTTTGAGCGCAGTCACGTCATATTCGAAATGCTGGTTCACCAGATAGCCCGCAGCCTTGCCAATCCGCTCGAAATGATCGGAAACCGGCTTCAGCTGGCTGACATCGATATCGTGGGTATGCCCCAGCATTTCCACGTTTTTGACCATGATATCGATCGAGGGAATCGACGGGCCGTTCGCCATCGACCGCGCGGCGGTGTGGATCACCGAGACGCCGAATTCGATCGCATCGAGATAGGACTTCGCCGACTGGCCGAGCATGTTGTTGGCGTGCATCTCAATCGGTTTGCCCTGTGCTTTGGCGACAATGGCGGGAAGCAGCGTGGATATCCGCTCGCGGTCCAACACGCCGCCGGTGTCATAGAGCAGCAGGCTGTCGACTTCAGGCAGCGCGGAAAGCTTGTCCGCCTTGTCGGCGTAGTAGGCGTCGTCGTGGACTGGCGATAGGGTGAACAGCATGGTGCCTGCGACCTGGCAGCCGTGGCCCTTCGCCACCTTAGCCAGGCGGTGCATCCTTTGAATGTCGAACAGCACGTCATAAAGCCAGAAGCTGCGCATGCCGTGGACGCAGAGCCGCTCAACCCAGATGTCCATCAGCGCATCGGGGGTGAAGCCAAACGTCACCGAACCGTTCGAGCGGCAGCCCGCGCGCAGCGGCGTGTGCGGCATCGATTTCACCAGCATATCGAGCCCGGCCCAGGGATCTTCCTGGCAATGCCGTATCAGCACTTCAAACAGCGACGAACCGACCAGGCTAATGGTGCTGTACCCGGTCTGGTCGATGATCGGGGTCACCGGCAGCGCCATTCCCGCCTGCATGCGCATGCCCCACAGGCTTTGCTGCCCGTCGCGCATGGTCTCGTCGAGAAAGTTGATATGCGCCACGTGCCTACTCCGCTGTGATTGCCTCGCGGGCCAACAAATCCTGTTCGAGCCAGCGGGTGTGGAAAGCGTTTGACTGGAAAGCGTCGCTGGCGAGGATGGTGCGGTGCAACGGGATCGTCGTCGGTACGCCTTCGACGGTGAAACTATCCAGCGCATCCGCCATTTTCGCGATCGCCTTTTGGCGCGTTTCGGCGTGAACGATCAGCTTGCCGATCATGCTGTCATAGAACGGCGGGATCACCGCGCCTTCG
>JANMCD010000115.1:0-4619 GCA_031360905.1 Novosphingobium sp. | reverse complement strand
CGAGCGGCACCTCGCCGCTTTCGAGCTTTTTCACCACATCCTCGAGCGAGCGCAGCGCATCCTCGAAGTTCATCGCGGCGATATCGGTGGCGGGCTCTGGCATGGGCCTGCCATGACGCCGCAGCTTCCACCGGTCAAGCGCGCGGTGGCTAGCGCCTGGCGTCCTCCCCCGCTAAGGGCCTGCCATGAGCAGTCCGACACCCCAGATCACCCCCGAAGTGGTCGCCGCCCACGGCCTTTCCGAGGAAGAATATGCGCATGTTTTGCATGCGCTGGGCCGCCAGCCGAACCTGGTGGAGCTCGGCATCTTCTCGGTAATGTGGTCGGAGCACTGCTCCTATAAATCGAGCCGCATCCATCTGAAGAAACTGCCCACCGAAGCCGCATGGGTGATCTGCGGGCCGGGGGAGAACGCGGGAGTTATCGACATCGGCGATGGCCCGAATGGTGTTGGGCAGGCCTGCATCTTCAAGATGGAGAGCCATAACCACCCCAGCTACATCGAGCCCTATCAGGGCGCGGCGACCGGCGTGGGCGGCATCCTGCGCGACGTCTTCACCATGGGCGCGCGGCCGGTGGCGAACCTCAACGCGCTGCGCTTCGGCAGCCCCGACCATCCGAAAATGAAGCATCTGGTACAGGGCGTGGTTGCCGGGATCGGCGGCTACGGCAATTGCGTGGGTGTGCCTACCGTCGGCGGCGAGACCAATTTCCACAAGGCCTATGACGGCAATATCCTGGTCAACGCGATGACCGTGGGCGTCGCCGATCAAGATAAAATCTTCTATTCTGCGGCGACCGGCCTCGGAAATTCGATCGTTTATGTCGGCTCCAAGACCGGCCGCGACGGCATCCATGGCGCGACCATGGCCAGCGCCGACTTCGGCGAAGATTCGGAGGCCAAGCGCCCGACGGTGCAGGTCGGGGATCCTTTCACCGAGAAGCTGCTGATCGAGGCCTGCCTGGAGTTGATGGCGACCGACGCCATTGTCGCAATCCAGGACATGGGCGCAGCGGGGCTGACTTCGTCGTCGGTCGAAATGGCGAGCAAGGGCGGCGCTGGCATCCGGCTGAACATGAACGCGGTGCCGTGCCGCGAGGACGGCATGACGCCCTATGAAATGATGCTGAGCGAGAGCCAGGAGCGCATGCTGATGGTGCTCAAGCCCGGCAGGGAGCCGATGGCCGAGGCGATCTTCCGCAAGTGGGAACTGGACTTCGCGGTAATCGGCGAGGTGACCGCCACCGGGCATATGGTGCTCGAATTCGATGGCGAAGTCGTCTGCGACATCCCGCTCGCCCCGCTGGCCGACGAGGCTCCGCTGTACGACCGCCCGGCAATGTCGCGCGAGGATTACAAGGCGTGGGCACAGATCAAGCCGCTCGGCGATATCCCCGAAAGCACCGACATCGGCGCCGATCTGCTCAAGCTGATGGCCTGCCCCGACCTCGCCTCGCGCCGCTGGATCTGGGAGCAATACGACAGCCAGGTCGGCGCGGATACCTTGCAAAAATCGGGCGGCGATGCTGCCGTGGTGCGCATCCACGGCACCCAGAAAGCGCTCGCGATGAGCACCGACTGCACCCCGCGCTATTGCTACGCCGACCCCTATGAGGGTGGGAAGCAGGCGGTGGCGGAATGTTACCGGAATTTGAGCGCGGTCGGTGCCACGCCGCTGGCGATCACCAACTGTCTCAACTTCGGCAACCCCCAGCGGCCCGAGATCATGGCGCAGATCGTCGGGTGTCTCGAGGGCATGGGGGATGCCTGCCGCGCGCTCGATTTCCCGATCGTGAGCGGCAATGTCAGCCTTTATAATGAGAGCAAGGCAACGGGCGGTGGCAGCGCGATATTGCCGACGCCGGCGATTGGCGGCGTGGGCCTGATGCAGGACCACAAGAAGATGGCGACGATTGCCTTCAAGGCCGAGGGGGATGCGATCTGGCTCTTCGGTGAGGACGGCACCCAGCTCGGCCAAACGCTGTGGCTGCGCGAGCGACATGGGCGAGAAGATGGCGCGCCGCCGCCGGTCGATCTGGCCAGGGAAAAATTGCGCGGCGCTGAGGTCCGCTGGTTCATCGACATAGGCAAAGCCAACGCGGTTCATGATATCAGCGACGGCGGCCTCCTCGTCGCTCTCGCCGAGATGGCTTTGGCAGGGAATATCGGCTGCAAACTGACTATCGATCTGGATACAGCCAAGGCCTTCGGGGAAGATCAGGGCAGATACATCCTGTGTGCCAGCGCCGATGAATTCCTGGAGAACGCAGTCCATATCGGCACTGTCGGCGGCAGCGCGGTTGCGGGCATTGAAATTGCGGCCCTGCGCGAAGCCAGCGACAGCTTCTTCCGCGACTGGATGGAAGGCTGATGGCCGACCTCTATCTCAAAGCGTTGGAATCCGAACGCAAGAGCCTGTGGGCCACATGCCGCCTCAAGGGCCTGGGCAAGGAAACGCCCGAACGGATGCGGATCGCGGCGCTGGACATATTAATCCGCGACCATAAGGGCAAGGGCAAGGCCTAAAGGCTGGAGGGGTTCCAAAGCAAGTTCAGGATGAAGGGTTGCCATATGGTCCGAGTGCCATGCGATCCGGCATTGCACGTTGCATCATTTGATGCGATAATCGCGGCATGCGCACGACTATCACCATTGATGATGAACTGCTCGCCAAAGCGATGGAATATACCGGTGTGAAGGAAAGGGCGACCGTCATTCGCATGGCGCTGGAAAGCCTTGTCGCCCGTGAGGCCGGCAGACGGCTGGCGCGTCTCGGCGGATCGGACCCGGACGCCTGGGCCGCACCGCGCAAACGGCCCGAAGCTGCATGATCTTGGTCGATACGTCGATCTGGATCGATCACATCAATCGCGGGACAAACGAACACCTCGATCGCCTGCTGACAGGAGAAAGTGTGGTCATGCACGACTTCGTCATTGGCGAAATCGCCATGGGATCGCTCAAGAACCGAAGCGAGCAACTTGCCTGCCTACGCGACTTGCACCGGCTTTCAACTGCCAGCGACAATGAAGTGCGGGTGCTGATCGAAAGCGCCGCGCTTCATGGTAGCGGGCTCAGCTATATCGACGCACATTTGCTGACGGCGGCACGCGCCTCCGCCGATGCCGAACCCGTGCGCATCTGGACCCGAGACAAAGGCCTGCGTGCCCAGACCGAACGTCTGGGCCTCGTCTACGAAATCTAAGGCTTCGTTCCGATCAACCGGCGCTGACCACCAGCACCTTGTGCGGATCGATGCCATCCGCGTGCCACATGCGGTGGACCTCGTGATAATACTCCGCCGGGCGCAGCTTCATCCGCGCACGCACCGCATCGGTCGGCATTGCCAGCAGTTCGAGGATCGATTGCTCGCAGATTCGCGGGCTGGCCTTGCCGATCTGGCGGGCTTCATAGGCGGCGCGCAGCACCGGCACGCCCAACTTCGAATTCGCCTTGGTCACCAACGCCCCGGCATAGCCAAGGAACAGATGGCCGGGGCTCGGCCGCTGACCGTAGACATAGGCTAGCAGGCACTGCTCGCCCAGCGTATCGCGGCCGATGCCGGTGAGGATGTGCAGGAGATCGTGGGTGTCGCGCAGGCGGTCGATATACCATTCGACCTTGTCGTCGAGCCGCACCCGCTCGCCGCGAAAGTCTTCGAATTCGGCGACCAGCCCGGCGGCCGAGAGGCCCTCTCGCTCCATGTAATCACTGTATTCATGCGCCAGCGTGCCCTTCGGCATGCGCCGCAGGGCCTCGTGGTCGTCGAGGATGTCGGGCAGGGAAGGCTCGCTCGCATAGATCGCCTGGCCGCGTTCGGTGGCAAGGAAGCGGGCGGCGGCATCGGCGACGCTGCGCCAGGGCAGGCAATCGAAGATGTGAAAAACCTCGCTGGTCTTTTCCTTGTTTTTGCGAAAGGTCCAGAAGTGCCTCCACGCGCCCGGCAGATCGAAGCGGAACGGCTGGCGGTCAGGGTGGACCAGCGGCAACCGGAAATGGCGCTCCTGTTCGATCAGTCTCTGCTCTTCGGGCGAACCGGGACCCAGCGGCAGCGCCGGGCGCAGCTCACCGAGCGGGCGAACCAGAGCCAGCGCCGGGTCGGTTACTTGCGATGGTGCAGCCGAAGTCATGGCTGCCTTATGCGGTTAGGTTAATTTAGCGTCAACATAGGGATTTTCCGCAGTCGCTGGCTATTCCGCCACCCAATCCGCGCGCGGAATACCCAACAGTTCGAGCACGCTGGTCAGCTCGCCCCGCTCGACCCAGCCGTCCGCCGCCGCGCGCGCTGTTGGCTTGGCGCGATAGGCCAGGCCGTAAGTTGCGGCTTGCAGCATCGGGATATCGTTGGCGCCATCTCCGGTGGCCAACGTGATGGTGTGTTCCCCCAGCAGTGCCGCCTCTTCCAGCAGCACGCTGCGCTTGACCGAACTGTCGGTGATCACGCCGATCAGGCCGCCGGTCAGCCGGCCGCTCACCACTTCCAGCCGATTAGCCACCACCCGCTCGAAGCCGAGCTGCTCGGCCACCGGATCGGCGAAATGGTGGAAGCCGCCGGTGACCAGGACGGTGCGGCATCCCCGCGCCTTCAGCGTCGCGACCAACACTTTGGCCCCCGCCA
>JANMCD010000103.1:0-14117 GCA_031360905.1 Novosphingobium sp. | reverse complement strand
GGCTGGCGAGCGGCATTGCGTCCAGAGTGACGGTGCCGGAGCCAGCCTGGAGCAATCCGGCGAGGCAGGCGAGCAAAGTCGATTTGCCCGCGCCGTTCGGGCCGCAGATGGCGGTGACTTCGCCGGGGCGCAGGGCGGCGGTGATCGCGGTGAGGCGGTTGGCAAGGGTCACCTGCGAGGCCACCAACCCCAATTGGTCCAGTTCGCTCACGCCAGCCCCTGCCGCATCCGCAGCAGCAGATGCAGGAAGAATGGCGCGCCCACCAGGCTGAGCGCGATGCCCAGCCGCAACTCGCCTCCCGCCAGGGGCAAAATCCGGCACAGGCAATCGGCCACTAGCAGCAGCAGCGCCCCCGCCAAGGCGCTCGGCAGCAGCAGCGAAGACGGCCGCCGGTCGGTGAACGGGCGCACCAGATGCGGCACGATCAGCCCGACGAAGCCGATGATCCCGGCCACCGCCACCCCCGCGCCCACGGTCAGCCCGATGCCGGCGATCATCAGCCCCTGCAGGCGGCGCGGCTCGACGCCCAGCGAATGGGCGGCCGTTTCGCCCAGCGTCAGCGCATCGAGATCGCTTGCCGCACGGTGGAGGAGCGCCAGACCGGCCAGCGTCATCGGCGCGGCGATCCACACTTCGCGCCAGCTGCGGTCGGCCAGCGAGCCCATCAGCCAGGTGACGATCTCGCTCAGCGCGAAGGGCGTCGGCGAGAGGCTGATTGCCAGGCTCATAGCTGCGCCGGCGAGGCTGGCGATCATCATCCCGGCGAGCGTGAACAGCGCAACGCCGCCATCCCGCCCGGCAATCAGCGCCAGCAGCGCCATCGCACCGGCCGCACCCAGCAGAGCGAACAACGGCAGCGCCCAGACGCTCATCGCGCCGAGCAACAGGGAGAGCACCGCGCCCAGCGCCGCGCCGGGGGCGATGCCGAACAGGCCGGGATCGGCGAGCGGGTTGCGCAAATAGCCCTGCATCGCCGCCCCCGCCGCGCCCAGCCCGGCACCGACCATGAGCGCGAGGATCGCGCGCGGCAGGCGGAGCTGCAGCAGGATGACGGCGGCGTTCCGGGTTTCGGGATCGAGCGGATCGATCCACACCCGCCCGGCCAGCAGCGATAATGGCAGAGCGATGGCGAGGCCGAGCAGCAGGAGGGAGACAGGGCGGGTCATTGCGACGGCCCGGCGGCATCGCGCACCTGCGCCAGTCTCGCCGCCGCCCGGATGATCGTCGGCCCGCCGCACCACAGCAGCGCCGGGTCGAACCGCTCCCGCCGCGTGCCCGTGAGCGCCGCCAGCGCAGGATGGGCCAATAGCCGGTCCTCGCTCGCCAGCGGATTGCCGGCGGCGAGGATCACGCGCGGCGGGTCGGCAAGCATGGCTTCCAGCGGGAAGACATCGGCCTGCCCCAGCCCCCGCGCGGCGCTGAGGCTGCGAAAGCCGGTGCGGCGCAGCAGGTCGCCGATCAGCGACGCATCGCCCGGCACGATCCCGCCGGATTGCCAGACCACGGCTGTGACCGGCACCGCGCCCGGAGGCGAAGCTGCACGGACTAGCGCCGCGTCAATGCGGGCAAGCAGCGCAAGGCCGCGCTCAGGATAGCCAGCAATGGCGGCGATGCGCATCACCTGCGCCTTGCTTGCATCGACCGAATTGGCGATCGGCAGCCGCTCGACCGGTACGGCGAGTGCCTGCAACGCGCCGGCAGTCGCCGGCGGCAGGAAGTCGTCGGAAATCACGACATCGGGCCGCAATGAAAGGATTTCCTCGACGCTGCCCGAGACCGTCCGGAACCGCCGGGCCTGGGCGGTGTCCATCGAACTTGAGGCCGGGTTCCGGCTGTAATGCGACAGTGCGAGGATTTGTCCGGGGTCGGCGACTTCTGCAAGCACGGCGTCGCTGCAGGGGTTGAGCGAAATTATGGCGGGATGCAGACGGCGGGTGCTGCTGACCGTGGGTTGGGTGCAGCCGGCAAGAAAAAGCAGAAGCAGACCGCCGCACTGAACCCGCCCGATCAAAATCGCGCCCTCACCCCGGCATAGGCCGAACGGCCCGGCGTGCCATAGCCCGCGGCGGTCTGGTATGTCTCGTCGGTAACGTTTTCGACCCGGCCGAACAGCTCGAAGCGATCGGTCAATGGCAGGCCGGCGCGCAGGGTGGCCACCGCGTATTCATCAAGCCCTACATTGTTGGCGGCGTTGTCGAAACTGTCGCCGACGAAGCGCAGGTCCGCGCCGAGCGACAGGCCATGCAGCGGCGTGTTCCAGTCTGCCGATACGGTGAGCGCATGGCGCGGGCGGCGGGCGAGGTCGTTACCGGAGTTGGCGTCGCCAAGCGTGCGGTTCACGGCCTTGACGTAACTATAGGCCGCCTGCGCGCGCAGCCGCCCGGTAATCGCCGCGCCAAGCTCCGCTTCGAAACCCTCGGCGCGGGCCCTGCCGACATTGTAGTTCGGGCCGAACGGCAGGGTAAAGACGATGAGGTCGCGGGTGTCGCGGCGGAAGCCGGTGAGCGCGGCATGGAAACCGGCGTTGCGATCGCCCTTTTCGACAGCGATGTCATACGCCTTGCTGCGCTCCGGGCTCAGCGCGGTATTGCCGCCAAAACCGTAGAGCTGCACCAGGGTCGGTGCCTTGAAGCCCTCGCCATAGCTTGCCCGCACCCGCCAGTCAGCGGCGATCCGCAGGCTGCCGTTGGCACCGAACGTCCATTCGCGGCCGAAGCGGCTGTGATCGTCGATCCGCACGCCGGCGGACAGGTCCAGCCCATCCTGGTGCCAGCCGAGCAGGGCATGACCGCTCGACAGCCGGGCCTTGCGCTCCGGATCGAACGTGGTCGCAAAGCGAGTCCATTCGCTGTCGGCGCCGAAGGTAACGGTAAAGTCTTGCGGCAGCGCGACGCGGCCAGTGAGATCGATGCGTTCGCTACGGCCCCTGGTATCGAAGCCCGAGTCAGAACCGAAAGTCGGGTCGAAATAGGCACGCCTTGTGTCCGACACCGCCAAGCCGCCGTCGAGGTGAAGGCCGGCGCTATCGTAGGCTAGTCCCGCGCGGCCCGATGCTTCGCGCGTCTTTTGGAATTCGGGATCGTCGACGAACAGATAGCTGTCGAAGTCCACCCTGCTGTCGGCATAGCGTCCCGTCAAAGTGGCGGAGAGGGCTTCGCTGAGCATCAGCCGGCCCCGCCCGCCGACCCGCCATTGGCGGTAGCCATCGGGCTCCGACCCGGCGGCGGCGGCGGAAATGCCCTCACTGCTTGTGTAGCCGCCGTTGAGCGTGACGCTGCCCCGCGCGCCCGCAAAGCCCGCCACCGCACCCGCAGCGAAGCTGTCATGCGCGCCATATTCGGCGCTGGCCTCGATGCCGTTGAATTCCCGGCTGGACACCGCCAGCACCCCGCCGATCGCCTGGCTGCCCCAGACGACGCTGTTCGAGCCGCGCAAAAGCTCGATCTTGCCGATGCTGCCGGGTGCCAGATTGCCAAAATCAAAGCCGCCGGCCGGCGAAGCGACATCGCCAACTCGCACGCCGTCGATCAGCACCAGCAGCTGCTCGGCGTCCGCGCCGCGCACCCGCACTCCGGTGAAATTACCCAGCCCGCCGTTGCGGCTGATAGTAACACCCGGCAGCCGCTCAAGCACACGGGTGATGTCGGGGCCCTGGATCGCGGCGATCTCGGCGGCATCGATTATGCTGATCGACTGGCCGGTGTCCGACAGCTGTATTTCCGCGCCGGTTGCGACGACGGTGATGTCCCTGTCCCGAGCCGCCCGATCATCCGTGCCGGCTATCACTTGTCCAAGCGCCGGAACGCTGACCAGAAACGAACATCCCAATAAAAATACATATTTCACACGCAATACTCCCGTCACGAACGAACGCCGTTCATGGCGAGAGGACCACGCACCATTGCGCATTCCTCGCTGCAATCCGGTACACCCCGCCCGGCGCGGAACGACCATCACGGGCAGGTCTCCTGGCTACCGGATCGCCGCCTGCCCCCGCCTTCCCAGCCCCTTTGAGTGGTTAAACTCTGGCCAGTGGCATGATGAGGACAGACTCCCCGGTCACAGTTGCGGGGGCAGCGCGGGAGTTCCTGACCGCCTCTCGGCGGCTTTAGGCACCCGCTTCCCTCTTAGGCCCGCGCCAGACAAGTCTGAGGCGAACAACCCGTGATGTGCTTGGGCCGTTACGCGCGGTCCTGCGGATTCGCAAGCGGGCCTGTTGTTAACCAATTTATCCTATCGCGCAGAGTTGTGCCGCTTCGGCACGGCGCGCAAACGCGGGATGCGGGGCCAGCGGATCGGCGTTACGCGCGAAGCCCGCGCGGTGATGAGAACGGTGAGTGACGCAGGATTCAACCCTCCCATACGAGCCGAGACCGCGCGATTTCAGCGCGCGGCTGGCGCGGCGACGGATGGGTGGCATTACAACTCCGCGCCGATACCGGCATGCCGGCCGCCGTGCGGCAGTGCTGCTGGCGGCGGTTGCAGTCCCGGCGTTTGCCGCGCCGGGCGCGATGCCAGCCTTCCTGATCGGCGACGCCGGCAGCTTGCCAGTTACCGTCACCCCCATGCCGTTCGAGACCGCTGGTAACAGCTTTCCCGGATCGGCTTTCTATTATCTGGCGGCAAACGATGAAGGCGCTGCGCCGGCTTCCGGCTTGGGTGCGGACATTCGTTCCGACGCCGACCCGGCCATCACCATGCTCGATCCCCTGGCCGGCCCGGCAGCCCGCGCGATGCGTATCGACAATAGCGGCGCCGATCGCAGCCGCGCGGAACACTGCCTCACCGCTGCGATTTATTACGAAGCCGCTACCGAACCCGACGCCGGCCAGCGCGCGGTCGCCCAAGTTGTGCTCAACCGGGTGGCGCATCGCTCTTATCCCGACACGGTCTGCGGCGTGGTCTACCAGGGTTCGGAACGCTCGACCGGCTGCCAGTTCAGCTTCACCTGCGACGGATCGCTGGCGCGGGTGCCAAGCCGGATATTCTGGGAGCGCGCCGCCCAGGTCGCCCGCACGGCGCTGGCCGGCTATGTCTACGCCCCGATCGGCCTGGCGACGCATTACCATACCATTGCCGTCCATCCCTACTGGGCGCCCAGCCTTGCCTATCTCGGGACACTTGGCGCGCACCGCTTCTACAAGTTCGGCGGCGCGGCGGGTCAGCCATCGGCCTTCCGCTTCGCCTATTTTGGCGGAGAGCCGATCGCCGCTCCGATTCCGCGCAGCGCCGCCGCCGACACCTTGCCAGCCACCGAACTGGACCCGATGGCACTTCAGCGCGCCTATGATGGAGCATTGGCCATGACTCGGAGCGTCGCGCAAGCTGCCGCCGTGTCGCCTGCACCGGATTACGTCCCGGCCCGCGCCGCGCTGCCAGTGGCCTACGCGGCTGCGGTCGAGCAGCGCGGCGGCGAGACGCTTTACCGCGGCGACAGACTGCCACAAGCCACCGGCATCCGGCCCGAATATACCAACAGCGGGCGCTGGATCGCTCGGCCCGGAAGTTAGTCCGGCACAGGAAATACCATCAATTTGCATTCTGCCGGCTACGAAAAGCCGATCTGAAGCGATAGCTAACAACTTGGAAACCATAGGCTCACACGATCATTTAGGTGCTGGCATCTATAGGCAGGCTTCCACCCCGCCGGAGCACAATGCCGCGATGACCATCCATTTTGCCGCTGCCCGGACCAGGGAAATTTCTCCCCTTGCCCGGCGGCTCACCGCCAATGTCCCGCTCAACGCCGCCAACGACAATTGCGTGGGCATCGGCGGCGACCGGGTGCTCAAGGCGGCGCTGCGCCATTTCGCCGCGCACGGCCTTTCTGCAGCGGAGCGTGCACGGGAGAATGCCGAGCAGGCGTTTTTTTCCGGCCAGCGCGAGGAATACCACTTGTGGACAGCAATCTGCACCGCTCTCGACCGGCGAATGAGCGCAGCCTATGCCTTTCACTGCGGCGCTCCCTCACGGTAAGCTGAAATTAAGCCCCTTCTTCACCAGCCCGTTAACCATTCGGTGATAGCCCGCAAGTAGTGCAATCTGGCCGAATGGAGCAGTTTTTATCAGGCCTTTACCCAAGTTGAAGCGGGTGCTGTTCAGCACCAATGCCTTGGATGACCGGGTACGCCGGATTCTGGTCGATACCCTGTATACCCAGCCAGCGAGTCTGGCGATCGGCGCAATGTGCGGTATCGCTACGGGCGTCGTGGCAGCTCAAGCTGCTAATGACCGTCACATAACCGCCGCTGCCATCGCGCTTAGCGTCATCGGCGTGTGCCGGGTGCTCATCGCGCATGCCTTGCCCCATTTCAAGGAGCGCAATGCGAGACAGCTTGAGCAGCTCTTCCAGATCGGTGCTTTCAGTTATGCTCTGCTGGTCGGAGTGATCGCCGCGCTTTGTATTCAATACGATGCGCCGCACATCGCTCAGATGCTGACCTTGTCCAACGCGATTGGTTTCGCGGTCGCCATTGCTGCACGCAATGCCGGCAGTCCGGGAATTGCGATTGGCCAGCTGTTACTAGCGCTCAGCCCCCCAATCGCCGCGCTTTGGCAGCACCCGGGAATTGGCCACCAGGTGCTGGCGGTGTCGATCGCCATGCTCATCCCGGCCATGATGTCGATCACCCTCAATGTCTTCCGGGTCTTGCGACATTCCGTTGCCGCAGCCGAGACCAGCGCACGGCTGGCGGAGCGCATGCAGGTGCTAGCGCGCAGCGACGTGGTCACCGGCCTGCTCAACCGGGCCGGCCTCAATCACCATCTGGTCGAGCATCTTTCCAGCCTGACTCCCGGAGCCAAGCTGGCAATGTTTTGGATGGACCTCGACAAATTCAAGGAAGTCAACGATTCACTGGGACATCAGCTGGGCGACAAGCTGCTGGCAGAGGTCGCCAATCGGCTGCGCGCCGCCGCGCCGAAAGGCGCGACCGTGGCCCGGTTCGGCGGCGATGAATTTATCGTCGCCTGCGAGGCGCGCCACCGCCGGGATGTAGAATCGCTGGCAATGCGGATGATGGACGATATCATGCGGCCAATGCGGATCGACGGCAACCGGCTGGAAATCCACTCCTCCATGGGCATTGCCGTGCTGCCGGAGGATGGCGAGGATATCGACACGCTGATGCAGGGCGCCGATCTGGCGCTCTACCATTCCAAGGTCAACGGCCGCAATCAGATCAACTTCTTCGAGCCGTCGATGACCCGCAAGCTGGTGCGGCGGCGCGAAATCGAGGCCGAACTCCGCATCGCCCTGCAGCGCAACGAGCTGTCGATTTTTTTCCAGCCAATCATCGATCTCGATACCGGGCGGATCAAGACATTCGAGGCGCTGGTGCGCTGGTTCCACCCGGAGAAGGGCGAGCTTATGCCAGATGAATTCATACCGGTGGCCGAAGAAACCGGCGCGATTATCACGCTGGGTAACTGGATTACGGTCCAGGCAGCCAAGGCTGCGGCCACCTGGCCGGAAGACGTCACCATCGCGGTCAATCTTTCGCCACTGCAAATTCGCGCGCCCGGCGCGGCCCTCGGCGTGCTCAATGCGCTGCGCGAGGCCCGGCTCGATCCGCATCGGCTCGAACTCGAAATTACCGAGACCGTACTGCTCGAGCACAGCCAGAACACCGAGAACTTCATTACCGAGCTCAGCAATGCCGGGGTGCGCTTCGCTCTCGACGATTTCGGGACGGGCTATTCGTCGCTCGGCTATCTCAACAAATATCCCTTCTCCAAGATCAAGGTCGATCGCAGCTTCGTCTCTGGCGCACTCGCGGGCAAGAAGAGCGACGCGATCATCCGCGCGGTTTCCGGCATGGCCGCGTCGTTGGGCATGGATATCGTAGCAGAGGGGCTGGAGACCATTGAGCAGGTCGATGCCGTGCGCGCGGCCGGTTGCAACCTTGGTCAAGGCTATCATTTCAGCCGCGCGGTGCCCGACTACCTCGCCGCGATGATGCTCGCCAAAGAGCGCGACAAGGAGCACGCCAGGCAGCGCAAGGCTGGATAGCCGGAGCGCTCGCCCGCCGTTTGCAACCGCTCGGTGCGAATCCGAGATAATCGGAATATGCAATTGCGAATCATTAGCAAATATCGCTGTGCCTATCCTGCTTATTCACGGTTGCAATGCGATTGTCACCGGCCTAGGGCACGCAGCGTTCCGTGAGCGGCCTGCTTTCGCGCGGAACTTTGCAGGCTGCCTTTGCCGACTCTGTCCGCGCCGTAATGAAGGACCTGTCCAGCATGGCTCGCAAAAAGATCGCCCTCATCGGCGCCGGCAATATCGGCGGCACTCTAGCCCATCTCGCGGCGCAGAAGGAACTGGGCGATGTCATGCTGTTCGACATCATGGAAGGCGTCCCGCAGGGCAAGGCGCTGGACTTGTCGCAATGCGGACCGGTCGAAGGCTTCGACTGCAAGCTGACGGGGACTAACGATTATAAGGACATAGCCGGCGCCGACGTCATCATTGTCACGGCTGGCGTGCCCCGCAAGCCGGGCATGAGCCGCGACGACCTGCTCGGCATCAACCTCAAGGTGATGAAGGCGGTCGGCGAGGGCATCAAGGCCAACGCCCCCGATGCCTTTGTCATTTGTATTACCAATCCGCTCGACGCAATGGTCTGGGCGCTGCGCGAATTCTCCGGCCTGCCCCACAACAAGGTGGTCGGCATGGCCGGCGTGCTCGATTCGGCGCGCTTCTCCACCTTCCTCGCCGACGAATTCGGCGTCTCGGTGCGCGATGTAACCAGCTTTGTCCTGGGCGGCCACGGCGATACCATGGTCCCGGTGGCCGCCTATTCGACGGTCAAGGGCATCCCCATCCCCGACCTGATCAAGATGGGCCGCTCCACCCAGGAGCGTATCGACGCCATCGTCAAGCGCACCGCCAATGGCGGCGGCGAGATCGTCGCGCTGCTCGGCACGGGTTCGGCGTTCTATGCCCCGGCCGCCTCCGCCATCTCGATGGCCGAAAGCTACCTGTGCGACCAGAAGCGCGTACTCCCCTGCGCGGCCCATCTCACCGGACAATACGGCATCGACGATCTCTATGTCGGGGTGCCAGTGGTGATCGGCGCGGGCGGCGTCGAGCAGGTGATCGAGATAGCGCTGGACGACAAGGCGAAGGCCGGGCTCCAGGTGAGCGTCGATGCGGTCAAGGATCTGCTGGCGGCGTGCAGGGCGATTGATAGCAGCCTCGGATGAGGATCGGTGGCACGATTGTCGGAGTGGCACTCGCTGGTTGCCATTCGGCAAGCGCGGTGAATTGGCCCTTTGACGATGCCATTTCTGGCTGCGACAAGGTGACTCAATCGTCCATTCCTTCGATAACAGATGGAAGTTGTGAACTTTGTGTGCCGATGTCGAACGTATCGCACATTCGTGTGCAGGCGAATGGAAATTTTGAAATGCGAGTGCCCTACACGCCTGGCCACTCTCTCACAGGCATCGCATGGACTTGCATTGGAAATATGCGAATTCGGACAATTGAAAGGGTGACTTTTCAAGGGATCGAGGCAAGGCCGCACGGCAGTGAGCAATGGAGCTTCTAAGTGCGCATCCTCATCGACAAGCACACCAGCGCCATCACCTGGGTGGCGCATTGACATGATTCCGGCGCAATCCTATTTTACACATATCCTGTGTAACTGTGGAAGTCGATCATGACCAAGAACATCACGCTCGCTATCGACGAGGACCTGCTTGCCAGCTTTCGTGTGGTGGCCGCCGAAAAGCGCACTTCGGTCAACGCGTTGATCCGCGACTTTATGGAAGAGTCGACCGGGCTTGCCGAACGTCGCCGTCAGGCGCGCGTTTGGATGGCGGCCAAAGGTGCCGAGAACATGGCTAATGACGACCTGCAGGGCAAGGACGGTTGGCGCTGGAACCGCGAGGATTGTTATACCGGTCCCCGCTTCGACCGGCTGAACAAAATCTGATGGCCGGACTGTTTTTCGATACGAATGTGTTGCTATATGCCGCGCGCACCAAACTTGTCGGCGACGAAGCCGCCAAGCGTCCCATCGCGCTCAACTTGATCAGCGATCACGACTTCCTGACCTCAGGGCAAGTTCTCGCAGAGTTTTATCATAACGCCGTCAAGGACGGTCCTTACAAATTGGCCGCAGATGAAGCCGACGAATGGCTCGACCGCATAGCGATACAGCCTTGCATCCCTGTGGATGGCGACCTCGTAAAAGCGGGCGTCGAAATCGCCCGCCGTTACAAAATCAGCTACTGGGATGGGGCTATAATTGCTGCTGCACACGAGGGCGACGCCGACCTCCTTTACACTGAAGACCTTAACGACGGCCAGCGCTACGGCGACGTAACCGTGATCAACCCTTTTAAAACCTCGCCGAACTGACTGGAGCCCCATGTCCATTCTCGTCAACAAATCCACCAAGGTCATCACGCAAGGGATGACCGGCTCGACCGGCAGTTTCCACACCCAGGCGGCGCTCGATTACGGCACGCAGATGGTCGCCGGCGTTACACCCGGCAAGGGAGGCACCAGCCATTTAGGCCTGCCTAACTACGATACGGTCGCCGAAGCCAAGGCCGAGACCGGCGCCACCGCCAGCTGCATCTACGTGCCGCCGCCGTTCGCCGCTGACTCCATCCTGGAGGCGATCGATGCCGGGATCGAGCTGATTGTCGCCATCACTGAGGGCATCCCGGTACTCGACATGGTGCGGGTCAAGCGCGCGCTCTCCGGCACTAAGTCCCGCCTGATCGGGCCGAATTGCCCTGGCGTACTAACGCCTGACGAATGCAAGATCGGCATTATGCCGGGCAGCATTTTCTCGAAGGGCACCGTCGGCGTCGTCAGCCGCTCGGGCACGCTGACCTATGAAGCTGTCCACCAGACCACGCAGGTCGGGCTTGGCCAGACCACAGCGGTCGGCATCGGCGGCGATCCGGTCAACGGCACCAATTTCATCGATATGCTCGAACTGTTCCTCGCCGACGATGCAACCCGCTCGATCATCATGATCGGCGAGATCGGCGGCTCAGCCGAGGAAGAAGCAGCGCAGTTTATCGCCGACGAGGCCAAGCGCGGGCGCAAGAAGCCGATGGTCGGCTTCATCGCCGGCCTCACCGCGCCGCCGGGCCGCCGCATGGGTCATGCCGGTGCTATCGTTTCGGGCGGCCAGGGCGGCGCCGAAGACAAGATTGCGGCAATGGAGGCGGCGGGTATTCGCGTCTCGCCCTCGCCGGCTGAGCTGGGCACCACGCTCGCGGGGCTGCTTAGGGAAATTGCCTGAGGGCGCCGCCAAGGGGCGGTAAACCATGAACAGGGCATAGTCGTCCCCACCGGGGGCCGCCACGCCCGGTAACGATTGCTTGCTGGCGCCGACAGCTCTTCGGCGCGGAAAGGTGCTTCCGATGGGCAATGAAAGCCACACCTTCTTGCCGGACGATCCTCAGCCCGGCCCGAGCTGGCAGCGCGCAGGCTGGCCGGTGGCCGGCGGCGTGTTCGACGATGACCTCACCCAGGCGCTCGATCCACTGGCGCTGCGGACGGCGATCAAAGTCTCGGCGGAAAAGGCCGGCACACCGCTTGACGAGAAGGCGGTGGAACGTGCCGCCGCCGATTCAATCCGGGCGATGATGCTGATCCGCACTTACCGGGTGCGCGGGCACCTTGCCGCCAATCTTGACCCGCTCGGTCTCGCCAAGCAGGATCTGCCCGCCGACCTGGCACCGGAATTCCACGGTTTCGGCCCCCACGATCTCGACCGCAAGCTGTATATCGGCGGTACTCTCGGCGTCGATTGGGCAAGCGTGAGCGAGATTGTCGCCATCCTGCGCGCCAACTACTGCGGCAAGGTCGGCCTCGAATACATGCATGTCGCCGATGTCGAGGAGCGCCGCTTCCTTCAGGCGCGGATGGAAGGCGCCGACAAGGCGATCCTGTTTACGCCCGAGGGCAAGAAGTCGATCCTCGCGGCGGTGATCCGGGGCGAGCAGTACGAGAAATTCCTTGGCAAAAAGTTCGTCGGCACCAAGCGCTTCGGGCTGGACGGGGGGGAATCGATGATCCCGGCGCTGGAAGCGGTGATCAAATACGGCGGCCAGCTGGGCGTCAAGGAGATCGTCTACGGCATGGCGCACCGGGGCCGGCTCAACGTCCTCGCCAATGTCATGGCCAAGCCCTACAAGGTGATCTTCCACGAGTTCTCCGGCGGCTCGGCCAATCCCGACGATGTCGGCGGCTCTGGCGACGTCAAATACCATCTCGGCACCTCGACCGACCGCGAGTTCGACGGGAACAAGGTGCACATGAGCCTGATGCCCAACCCCAGCCATCTCGAAGCGGTCAATCCGGTGGTGCTCGGCAAGGTGCGGGCGCAACAGGTGTTCCATGACGACATCGGCCCGGGCAAATTCCGCCAGGTGCTGCCGGTGCTGATCCACGGCGACGCGGCCTTCGCCGGCCAGGGCATCGTCTGGGAATGCCTGGGTTTCTCCGGCATCCGCGGCTATCACACCGGCGGCTGCATCCATTTCATCATCAACAACCAGATCGGCTTCACCACCTCGCCGCAATTCGCGCGGTCCTCGCCCTACCCGTCCGATGTCGCCAAGGGCATCCAGGCGCCGATCCTCCACGTCAACGGCGACGATCCCGAAGCGGTCACCTTCGCCTGCAAATTCGCCATCGACTATCGCCAGACATTCGGCCGCGACATTGTCATCGACATGTGGTGCTACCGCCGCTTCGGCCACAACGAGGGCGACGAGCCGAGTTTCACCCAGCCGCTGATGTACGCCAGGATTCGCCAGCACCCGGCGGTGAGCGAAGTCTACGCGCAGCGGCTGATTGCCGAAGGCGTGATCGATTCCAGCTACGGCGAAGTGGTGGTCGACGGTTTCAACGCCTATCTTGAAAAGCAGTTCGACGCATCGCGCAGCTATCTGCCCAATGAAGCTGATTGGTTCTCCGGGCGCTGGAGCGGGCTGAATAAGCCGGTGGATCCCGAAACCGCACGCCGCAACGTGCCGACCGGCGTCGAGGCCAAGCTGTTCGACAGCCTCGGCCGCACCCTCAGCACAGTGCCTGCCGACCTGACAGTCCACAAGACGCTAAGCCGCGTGATCGACGCCAAGCGCGAGATGTTCGCCAGCGGACAGGGTTTCGACTGGGCGACCGGCGAAGCGCTGGCCTTCGGCTCGCTGCTGTCGGAAGGCTTCCGGGTGCGCCTGTCAGGCCAGGATTCGGGGCGCGGCACCTTCAGCCAGCGCCATGCGGTGTGGGTCGATCAGACCGACGAGCGCAAATATATACCGCTTTCCACGGTCCCCCACGGGCGCTTCGATGTGCTCGACAGCCCGCTTTCCGAGTATGGCGTGCTCGGTTTCGAATACGGCTACGCGCTCGCCGATCCGCAGGCGCTGGTGCTGTGGGAGGCGCAGTTCGGCGATTTCGCCAATGGCGCGCAAATCATGATCGACCAGTTCATCGCCGCCGGCGAAGCCAAATGGCTGCGCGCCAACGGCCTCGTCATGCTGCTGCCGCATGGCTATGAAGGCCAGGGGCCTGAACATAGCTCGGCACGGCTCGAACGGTTCCTGCAGCTGTGCGCCCAGGACAATATCCAGGTCTGCAACATCACCACCCCGGCCAATTACTTCCACGTGCTGCGCCGCCAGATGCACCGCCCGTTCCGCAAACCGCTGATCATCATGACGCCGAAGTCGCTGCTGCGACATCCGATGGCCAAGAGCGCGGCTTCCGATTTCATCGGCGATGGCCATTTCAAGCGTATCCTGTCGGACCCCGCCCCGCCCGGGGACGCCGCTGTGCACAAGCTGGTACTGTGTTCGGGCAAGGTCGCTTACGACCTGATCGAGGCGCGCGATGCGGCTGAACTCGGCGATGTCGCGATCCTGCGGCTCGAACAGCTTTACCCGTTCCCGGGCGAACCGCTGGCGGCGCGGCTGGCGCGGATGCCGGCGCTTAAGGACATGGTCTGGTGCCAGGAAGAGCCGCGCAACAACGGCGCCTGGTCGTTCGTCGATCCGTTTCTGGAGGATGCGCTCAAAGCCGCAAAATGCAAAGTCACCCGCGCCCGCTACGCTGGCAGACTGGCCAGCGCCTCACCCGCCA
>JANMCD010000064.1:0-6463 GCA_031360905.1 Novosphingobium sp. | reverse complement strand
TGGCCTTGGCAGTGGTGTCGGGCTGGTTCCAGTATCCAGCGGTAATGGCAGGCGCGCGGATCAGCAATTCGCCCGGCTCGCCATCGGCGACATCGTTGCCTTCGGCATCGACGATGCGAAATTCGATGAGTGGCAGCGGCCGGCCGCAACTTTGCAGCCTGGCTTCGTCATCGAGATCGTGCTCGTCGGGGCGCAGGATCGAGAATGCGCCACTGGCTTCGGTCGCGCCGTAGAACTGCATGAATTTGCCCGGCATCATGGCGATGGCCCGCTTGATCAGGCCAAGCGAGATCGGCGATCCGGCATAGAGCGTGAGCCGCAGCGACGAGAAATCGGTGGAGGCCGCATTGGGATGATCGAGCAGCATCTGGATCATGGTCGGCGTGAGCGTCAGCAGCGTCGGCCGGTCATGCTCGATTGTGGCAAGGATGACCGCCGGATCGAATTGGCGCACGATCGAGATCGCAACGCCGTTGTAGAGGCACTGGAGGGCGATGCCGATGGATAGCAGATGAAAATTGGGCAGCGGGTTGATGAAGATGTCGTCCTCGTCCCACTGGTAGGCAGGCTCGAGATGCTCGCACAAGCGGATGCGGTTGAACCCGCCGTGGGTCAGCATCACGCCCTTGGGCAGACCGGTGGTGCCCGAGGTGTAGAGCTGGATGGCGACGTCTTCCTCGCTGATGAACTGGCCGGGTTTGGCGTCGCTCTCAGCGGCAAACAGAGCTTCCAGGGTTTCCCGGTCGTCGATCCAGATCGTTTCCATCTCGCAGCCCGAAGCCTTCAGCGCGGCGTTCCACAGTTCCCCCATGGCGCGATCGACAATTGTCAGCCGGGCCGAGCTGTCGCCGATGATCTGGGCCAGTTCGGGCACCGCCAGCCGCCAGTTGAACACGGTGAAAGCCGCGCGCGTCTTGGCGGTGCCGATCAGGGCCAGATAGAAGTCCGGGCTGTTGAGGCCAAGGAACCCGACCCGCTCCCCCGCCCCCACGCCGCGCCCCAGCAGTCCGTTGGCTACGCGGTTTGCGGCGCGGTTATAGCCGTCAAAGGAGATCGTCCGTTCTCCCCAGACCAGCGCGCGCCGGTCGGGGGTAATGCGGGCGTGGTATTCGATGAATTCCCCCAGTGTGCGGACTTCGGGATACAGCCACATAGCGCGTCTATGCTCCAGTGAACCGGGGTTTGCGCTTCTCGACAAAGGCGGTCAGCCCTTCGCGGGCATCGGCGGTTCCGGCAATGCGGGAAAGCGCCTGAGCTTCGAGTTCGAGCTGAGCAGCCAGGGGCTGGTCTTCGACCGAGTTTAGCAGGCGGCGCATTTCGCCATAGGCCTTGGTCGGCCCGGCGGCGAACTGGCGCGCTACGGCCTCGGCGCGAGCGGCTAGCTCGGCCGGCGCAACGACCTCATCGATTAACCCCGCCGCGAGTGCTGCACGCGAATCCAGCGTCTCGTTCATCATCAGGAAGCGGCGCGCGCGGGCGATGCCCATGCGGCGCGTGTACATGATCGAGGAACCGGCATCGTTGCAATAGCCGATGCCCGCATATGCCGCGACAAAACGCGCGCCTTCCTCGGCAACGACGATGTCCGACCCGGCCACTATTGCCGCCATGCCCCCGGCGCAGATACCATGTACGGCGGCAACTATTGGCGCGTCCATCTGCTGCATGCGGGCGATGCCCATGTGCAGATCGACCGTCCAGCGCTTGATCATCAGCGGCAACTGGTCGAGATTTTGGACGAACATGCCGACATCGCCGCCGAAGCTGAAGGCTTTGCCTTCCGCCGTAATCAGCACCGCGCGGATCGAGCTGTCGCACGAAATCTCGTTCGCCACGGTGCCAAAATCGGCACAGAACCTGCCGTCGATCGGGTTGCCCCGTTCCGCCTGAGTGAAAATGAGGCGGGCGAGGGCGCCGTCGCGTTCGAGCCGCATGGATTCATATGTCATCGCAGTGCTCCTCAGTCGATCAGCAGCACGGCCTTGATGCACTTGCCGTGATGCGCATCGTCGATGGCCTGGTTTATATCTTCGAAACGGTATGTCTTCGAGAACTTCTCGATCGGCAGGCGTCCGGCCTTGTGGTGCGCAATCAGTTCGGGAAGGAACGTCTTGGGATCGCTGTCACCCTCGATAATACCGCGCACCGTGCCGCCGATGGTAATCCACTGGACCAGCGGGACGGTCATAACCGCATCGAGCGAGCCGGGCACACCGATCAGGCCGATCCGGCCAAGGTTGCCCGCCATGTTGACCGCCGCATCGACAATCGGCGTATGACCGCTGGTATCGACGATCACGTCGGCACCGGCAGGAAGGATAGCGCGGACGGCCCCGGCCGGATCGCCTGCGCCCGGATCGATGACATGGGTCGCTCCCAGTTCCAGTGCCAGGGTGCGGCGGCTCTCCTGCGGTTCGATGACGATCAGTGGATCGCAGCCGACGATCTTGCCGCCCAGCAGGGCGCTGAGGCCGACAGCGCCGCCGCCAAGCACGACCAGCGACTCGCCCGCCTTCGCGTTCAGGGACCGCATGACAGCACCTGCCCCGGTCTGGATGCCGCAGCCAAGCGGGGCAAGAATGCTGAGGTCGGCGTCGTCATCGACTTTCAGAACGTTGCGTTCGTTGGCGATGGCGAGCCCGGCGAACGAAGACTGGCCGAAGAAATTGTCCTGCACCGCCGTGTCGCCGCGATGCAGCCGGGTCGATCCATCCTCGCGCACGCAAACCATATTTAGCGGCACGAAGCTTTGGCAATAGGCGGGGTGATCGTCATCGCAGTGCCGGCAGTGTCCGCAGCTGTTGAACGTCAGCAGCACCTTGTCGCCGGGCTTCACCGAGGTGACATCGGGGCCGACCGCATCGACTATGCCTGCTCCTTCATGCCCGAGTACTGCCGGGAACTGCAGCCCCATCGCGCCGGAGGCGACAACCAGATCGGTATGACATATGCCCACCGCCTTGATCGCCACGCGCACTTCGTTGCCTTGCGGCTCGCCCACATCGATGGATTCGATGGCAAAAGGACCATTTGGCTGGTTGAGGACGGCGGCTTGGGTTTGCATGGTTCGGCTCCGATGTCAGTAGCGCAGGCGCAGTGCGTCGCGGTGGCGGGTGAAATAGGCGCGGCTCAGGCCCAGCTGCTGCACGCCGCGCCCGGTCATCCCGTTGCAGGAGACGCTTAGCGAGGATTGTAGATAGGTGTTGGACGGGTAGGGCGCCCAGTAGCAGCCGTTGACGGTCGAATAGGTCAGATCGAACCGCTTGCCGCGGATGTCGGTAACCGAAAGGCGGCCACCCATTGGCATGGCGCGGCGATATTCCTGATCGCCCTCGCTGGAAACGATACCGTAGATCTGCCCGTTTTCGAGCACATAGCCGCTGATGTGCGGCCCCAATGTGGTGCGTGTGGCTATGTCGTGGCCGGTAAACAGGTGGACAGTCAGCGCCTCGCCGAAACTGGCGTGCCACCAGATCACCGCGCCGTTGTCACGCTCCACCCGCGGGCCCCAACTGCGGTCGCCAGTCTCCACGCAATCTACCGCGTGGGTCACCCCGCGCACGGTCAGCGATCCGGTGATGTGATAGGTCTGCTCGTAATGGCCCGACCAGCTGGTATCCCACGCCGGCCCGTTGCGGGTGGCGGCGGTGGGGTCCATGTCGGGATCGTTGATATCATAGGGTTCGTGCAGTGCGCGGAATTCCAGCGCGAAACGGGTGTTGTCAATGCCTTCGTAGGACATGCGGTAAAGTTTCAGTGGTTCGAAAACTTCGAACGACAAACCATTGGGAAGCGAGAACTTCGTCAAGGTTTCGGGGCAGGGTAGGTGCTGTTGGTTATCGATGTAGAGCTGGTCCTCCCAGAGGTCCGAAATGCGGTCAATCATAGTGATGTCGCACATGCAGACGCCCAGCTTCGGCCGGGTAAGAAGGTACATTATCGCGTTGATATTGGCCTCGGGCACCACGAAAGGCAGGGCGAGCGTTTCCGCCCATTGCCAGTGCGAATCTTCTGTGAAGTGGAAGTCAAAGTCTTCGGGCTTTATCATAGCGTGTCGAATCCAAATGGGGCGAACCAATGACGGTCCTTCTGGGCGCGCGGGTGTTCGTGTTCAAGGATGACCTTTGAAAGACTGGCCCGGCCGGCTGCGTCGCCATCGGCGGAAACGGCCCGGATCAGGACCGCGATGGCGTTACTGATTGCCATGCGTTCGGCGCGCACGTCCCCGCCGCCTGCCGCATCGACTTTGGATGCGAGCGCGGCCAGCGCCTTTCCGGTTTCCGCGCCTCCGCTAACGGCGCCGCACAGGGCCTTGCCGACGGCTACGGCATCGTCCAGCTCCTCGCGCTCAAAGCCGGGTATTGCATCGAACTGCGCTCGCAGGATCTGCAAGTGTCCGACGCTCAGATGAACCTGTTCCTGGGCCAGCGAGGCTTCGGGCGGCAGATGCGGCAATATGACTTCGGTCAGCGCGCGGATGACGCTGGCGAGCCGCTCATCGATATTGGGGATCATGCGGCCTCTCCCTGGCCCAGCAGGCGGACAAGATCGTCGGCGAACATGGGGCCGGTGGTGGCGAGAAACGTCAGCAGCACGTCCTGATGGTTGTGCTGCGAACGGGCTGCCGCGATGCCGTTGGCGGCAACGATCACGTAGCATTTCCAGCTGGCCATCACATCGTAGTAGTGCAACGTCTTGCGATTGACTGTGCGGCCAGAACGCTGTTCGTAAGCGTTGATGAATTCCTCTCGCTCGAACAGGGCGCTGGCGCGGAAAACGCCGCCTTCGTATGTGCCGAAGACTTGCATCAGCACCCAGCCGAGATCCTCGTGGAAGTCGCCGATGCGGGCAAGCTCCCAATCGAGCAGCGCGGTGATCCGGCCACTCGCTTCATCGAACAGATAGTTGCCGGTGCGGTAATCGCCATGCGTCATGGCGAGATCGTCGCAATCGGGCATGTTGTCGGCCAGCCATTGTTCAGCCAGCGCAATGATCGGGCGGGTTTCGCCTTCGTCGATTTCCCAGATTTCACGCCAGAAGTTGAACGACCAGCGGGCCGCCTGCTTGGGATCGGCGTCGGGCACATCGAATTTCGGCAGCTTCGCAGCGCGCCAGTCGAAGGCGTGGATGGCGACGAGGTGATCGAGGAACTGATCGCGCAGCTTGCCGCGCAGTTCGTCGCCCAGCCATGTGCCGAGGCCCGAAACCTTGATGCCTGCGCTGCTGGGTTTGCTCACGCCATCGACCACTCGCATGATTGCAGCGGGCTGCGGGAAGAATTCGGCGTTGGGATCGACCCATGCCGTCTCCGGAACGGGAACAATGCCCTTCATCGCCCCGAGCAGGATATATTCTCGTTCCCGGTCAGTCTCGGTGATCGCCAGGCGCGGGTCCATGCGCAGCAGATAGCGCTCATCCTTGCCGCCGGACGTAAGGGTAAAGAAGAACTGCTCCTTCGAGGCCCCGCCGCCAACCCGCCGCACGCCGCTGACGGTCGAACCGGGCGACTTCTTGGAGAAGAAGCCGGTTAGGATGTCGGTGATTTCCGATGTCAGTGCGGCTCGGTAAGGCGGCAAGCTCCGGTTCGCGCGACGCCGGTGAAGGATCGCGCGATTGATGCTTTCCATGTCTGTCTGATCGTTCATTGCGCCCTCCCGGCGGCTTGTTGGTAGAGCGGGACCGACCGGATGTGATCGAGGTAGGCGGTTGGCCAGGCAACTTCCATCCACCCCGCGCCCTCGCGCCCGTCAATCGTGGCGCGGCCCGCGCCTTCCATCAGCACCAGGTCGGGATGCGGAACCAGTGGGTAATGGCCAAAGAAATCGACATGCACCGTGGTTGTGCGCCCGGCCTCGTCGGTCAGGCTTGCATCAAGCACGGTCTGGCGGAAGGCTTCGTCATGCTGCCAGGTAAAATCGAGATTGGTGATCTCCGCCATCAGTGCGTCCTTGAACACGTAACCGATCAGCTTGGTGCTGCCAAGTGCGTGCAGGTGCCAGAAGTGGACCGAGCAATCGGTGCCGGCCTGCGCCTGGAACCAGCGATAATTCTGGAAAGCGATCCAGTCGCGCGTTCCCCAGCTGTGATCGCGGTGGCCGGTGGCGTCAAAATTGATCACCCGGTCGCCAAGTCTCAGCCTGCCGCGCGCCCGGCCGCTTTGCTCGATGCGGTCATCGGCGCAATAGGTGGGGCAACCTTCGGCATTGGCGCTGTAGGCATAGGGCGGGTGGAAACCGTCGAACGCGAATTTCAGCGAAACGCCTTCGCTTTCCCAGCTGACATCGGCATGGCCGAACTTCAGGTCCTGCTTCATCGAGAAGCCTTCGATGGTCCAGTCGGAGAAATCCATGTCATCCGGCACCCGGCGATCCGGCAGCTTGAGCTGGATCGGGGTGTCGCCAATCCCAGGACCGAAGATCGCCAGCACCGCGCCGGCCTCACCCGCTGAATTCACCCAGGTATA
>JANMCD010000294.1:0-26994 GCA_031360905.1 Novosphingobium sp. | reverse complement strand
CGCAATGCGGTCCAGTCGCTATCGATCAGCGCCAGCCCGAACATACTGATGGTCGATCTGTCCGAAAGCGGCGATCCGCTCAACGACATCAACGCCCTTGCCGAAGTTTGCGAGCCCGGGACTGTGGTTATCGCTGTCGGTCAGGTTAATGATGTCCGGCTCTATCGCGACTTGCTGGCCAGCGGGATTCACGACTATTTGCTCAAGCCGCTGTCACCCGGCCAGGTCCGCGATGCGCTGATCAATGCTCAGGCGATCTTTGCGGCGCCCAAGCACCAGGACGGCGCGGGCTCGAAGCCGCATATCTCGACCGCAGTGGTTGGCACGCGCGGCGGAGTCGGGGCCTCGACGCTGGTAACTTCGCTCGCCTGGCTGTTCAGCACCGAACACCAGTTGCCGACTGCGCTGCTCGATCTTGATATTCACTTCGGCACCGGCGCACTGGCGCTCGACCTCGAGCCGGGTCGCGGCCTTACCGATGCGATCGAAAACCCGAGCCGCATCGATGGGCTGTTTATCGAACGTGCGATGATCCGCGCGAACGAGAATCTCGCCATTCTCTCGGCCGAAGCACCCATCAATTCTCCCTTGATGACCGACGGCGCGGCCTTCGTCCAGCTTGAGGAGGAATTTCGCCAGGCCTTTGAAATGACGGTGATCGATCTGCCGCGCAACATGCTGATCAACTTCCCGCATCTGCTGTCGGACGTGAACGTTGTCGTGCTTACCACGGAACTGACCCTCGCTTCCGCGCGCGACGCGATCCGGCTTCTGTCGTGGATGAAATCCAACGCCAGCCATGCCCAGGTGCTGGTCGTGGCCAACAAGGTGCAACCGGGCGTCGCCGAAATCAGCAAATCCGATTTCGAGGCATCGATCGAGCGTAAGGTCGACTTCCTGGTGCCTTTCGACATCAAGTCAGCGACGAACGCGGCCAAGCTTGGCCAGTCGTTCGTCGAAGCCAACCGCTCGAGCAAGGCGGGTGCGGCGATCCGCGAACTCGCTAAATCTGTAATTGGCGCCACACCTGTCGAAGAAGGTGCCAACGCTGCACCGGTCAAGAAGTCGCTTCTCGGTAAGCTCGATCTCAAGGCCATGATGCCGATGAAGAAAGCGAAACCCAAAGCCAAGGCCTCGGCTGAAGCCGCTTGACCGTTTAGTCCAGTGCATTCGGTTGGACCGGCGCACGTAACGTTTGCTGAGGAAGGCTGAGAACGCCGATGAGCATACTGCCATTCCTGATCATTCCTGTCGGCATGATGGCTATGATGGTGCTCGGCTGGGTCGCCTTCTCTGGACCCTCGGCCAGCACGGAAAGCCTGCGCCGCCTTCAAGCGGTGCGCTATCGCCATTCCGAAAGCACGGTCGACAAGGTCGAAGCACAATTGCGCAAGGCCGTTGCCTCCCGCAAACCGAAGGTCCATCAGATAGCCGGCAGCGGCTCAAGGGCCGACGCGCTGAGGCTGCGGATTCGGCAGACCGGCAAGAAATGGACAATCACCCAATACAGCTACGCCAGTGCCGGACTGGCGCTGGTGTTTACCGTCCTGCTATACTTAAAGACGGGTGCATTTCTGCTATCGCTTGGAGCCGGCCTGGTTGTCGGTGCCGGACTGCCGCATATGGTCGTCAACTATTATATCAAAAAGCGTATCGGTCAGTTCACCACGCGTTTTCCCGAAGCGATCGAGCTGCTCGTCCGCGGGCTCAGATCCGGCCTGCCGGTCTCTGAAACTCTCACGATCGTCGCCCAGGAAATACCAGGGCCGGTTGGCGAGGAGTTCAAACTGGTAACCGAACGCATTCGGATCGGGCGCACGATGGAGGAAGCGCTCCAGGATACGGCTGACCGGCTCGGCACGCCCGAGTTCCAGTTCTTCTGCATTACGCTCGCCATTCAGCGCGAGACCGGCGGCAATCTCGCCGAGACGCTGTCCAACCTCGCCGACGTCTTGCGCAAACGTGCCCAGATGAAACTGAAGATCAAGGCGATGAGTTCGGAATCCAAGGCTTCCGCCTACATTATCGGCGTACTGCCATTTGGCGTCTTTGGCATGATTTATTCAATCAATCCGGGGTATATGGGCGGCTTTTTCGTCGACCCGCGCCTTATCGTTGCCGGCGTGGGCGGCTTGATCTGGATGTCGATCGGCGCGTTTATCATGTCCAAGATGATCAGCTTCGAAATCTGAGCGAGGGAAAGCGGCAGCCATGTTACATACCCCGGCGGGACCAACGCTCCTCGGCTTCGACGTCATCCTGATTGGCACGATCCTGGCCGCCGTCGCCGCACTTGCGGTGATGATGGTGATTTACGCTGCGGTTACAGTGCGCGACCCGATGGCCAAGCGCGTGAAGTCGTTAAACGATCGCCGTGAACAATTGAAAGCGGGCATCGTCACCGGCACCGCCAAGAAGCGCGCCAGCGTGATCCGCAAAAGTGAAACAACCGACCGCTTGCGCGACACGCTGTCGTCGCTGAAAGTCCTGCAGGACAGCCAGCTGAAGGCGGTGCAGCAGAAGCTGGCGCAGGCCGGCATTCGCAAAAAAGAGCTGGCCTTCGTCGTCCTCTTCGCCCGGCTGGTGCTTCCCATTGTGTTCGGCGGCATCGCCGCTCTCGTTCTCTACGTTTTCAGGATCTACCCGGACCTGTCCAGCATCAAGAAATTCGTCGCGTTCGCCGCCGCCCTCGGCATCGGCTACAAGGGTCCCGAAATCTACATCGGCAATCTGATCGGCAAGCGCACTACGGCAATCCGCAAGGGCCTGCCTGATGCGCTCGACTTGCTGGTGATCTGCGCCGAAGCCGGTCTGACGATCGACGCCGCGTTCAACCGCGTCGCCAAAGAACTGGGCCGCGCCTATCCCGAACTTGGCGACGAATTCGCGCTAACCTCGATTGAACTATCGTTCCTTACCGAGCGGCGACACGCTTTCGAGAATTTCGCCTATCGGGTCAATCTGGATTCCGTGCGGGGCGTGGTCACCACGATGATCCAGACTGAACGCTATGGCACCCCGCTAGCCTCGGCTCTCCGGGTGTTGTCGGCTGAGTTCCGCAACGACCGCATGATGCGTGCCGAGGAAAAGGCCGCGCGTTTGCCAGCGATCATGACCGTTCCGCTGATCCTGTTCATTTTGCCGGTGCTGTTCGTGGTTATCCTCGGCCCGGCCGCCTGTCAGATCAGCGACAACTTCGTCAACGCCAAGCCTCCCGGGTAAGCAGACGCTGGCCAGAATGCACCGGCTCCCCAGCGGGCCGGCGCCGGTCAGCCGAGCACCCGGCCCGCCACCGCATCCAGCATCAGCACAAGGCGAGGATCGCGCGCTTCGGGTGCCGTGGCGATGGCATGGTCCAGCGCGACGTCGATCGGGCTGGCCTCGCGCACGGAGGGCAATGCCGCGGCGAGTTGCGCGACCGCGGCCCGCGCATGCTCGGAATTGGCCCGCATCACCGCGAAGACCTCCGCCGCCTCAACCCCCGCTGCCGCCTCGCGCCAGCAGTCCCAATCTGTAATCATGCCGAGCAGCGCATAGGGCAGCTCCGCCTCACGGGCGAGCCGCGCTTCGGGCATGGCGGTCATGCCGATCACGTCCGCGCCCCAGGTGCGGTACAAGCGGCTTTCCGCGCGGGTCGAGAATTGCGGGCCGTCGATGGCGATGTAGCAGCCGCCATCATGAACGCTGGTGCCTGCCGCCCGCGCCGCTGCGGCGGCATGGCCCGCCAGCCTTGGACACACCGGATCGGCGAGCGATACATGCGCCGCCAGCCCTGGTCCGAAGAAGCTGTTCGTGCGCCCGGCGGTCCGGTCGATCAACTGATCGACAGCGACGAACGCGCCAGGCGCCATTTCTTCTCGCAACGAGCCGATCGCACTAAGCGCCAGCACGTCGGTCACGCCGCAACGCTTTAGCACATCGATGTTGGCCCGGTAATTGACCTCGCCGGGGGGAATGCGGTGCCCCGCCCCGTGACGCGCCAGAAAGCTGAAGCGCACCTCGCCCAGCCAGCCCAGCGTCACCGGTCCCGATGGCTCACCGAAGGGACTGCCAACCTCAATTTCCTGCGCGTCCTCTAGCCCGATGCCGTCGGCGAGGCCCGAGCCGCCGATGATGCCGATGTGCCAGGTTTCAGGTTTGGTCCGGTCGCGCAAGTATGCCTGCCATAATAATGTCGATCGTCGTGTGTTCGCGGTTGTCGAGCATCTGCCCCATCGCTGCAGGCGGCGCGGTGAGGCCGGCTTCGGCCGTGACGCCCTGTTTCCGGCTCAGCGCGGCGGCATGCGGATGGCGCCGTCGAGGCGGACGTCCTCGCCGTTGAAATAGGGGTTTTCGATCATGGCCAGCGCCAGTTGGGCATATTCCTCGGGCTTTCCGAGCCGCTTGGGAAACGGCACCGACGCGCCCAGCACCTGCTGCGCCTTTTCCGGCAGAGACCGCATCAGCGGGGTCTCGAAAATGCCGGGCAGGATGGTGTTGACGCGGATGCCCTCGTTCATCAGGTCGCGTGCGATCGGCAGCGTCATGCCGACGACCCCGCCCTTGGAGGCCGCATAGGCGGCCTGGCCGATCTGCCCGTCCTCTGCGGCGACCGAGGCGGTGTTGATGATCACACCGCGCCCGCCGAACTCGTCAATCGGTTCGGCCGTGACCATGCCGGCAGCGCATTTGGCGATGCAGCGGAAGCTGCCGATGAGATTGAGCTGGATAATAAAGGTGAAGGCATCGAGCGGGAAGTGCTTGATCTCGCCGGTTTCCCGGTCGCGGCTGACGGTTTTGATCGCATTGGCCGTGCCGGCGCAATTGACCAGGATACGCTCTTGCCCGTGCGCGGCGCGGGCCTTGGCGAACCCGGCATCGACGCTGGCATCGTCCATCACGTTCACTTCGCAGAACAATCCGCCGATCTCGGCGGCGAGGGCTTTGCCCTTTTCCTCCTGCAGGTCGAAGATCGCGACCCGAACACCCTTCGCCGCCAGCGCCCGCGCGGTAGCTGCGCCCAGCCCCGAAGCCCCGCCAGTGATCACCGCCGCGATGTTTGAATCGAGTATCATGCCGGGCTTCCTTCCTCTATCGACACCTCCTCAGGCGCGAATTAAGCGGGCGGTTAAACGTCGATGTCGGCACAGTCAATCGGCTTGCTGAGCCTTCACTCCACCGCGATGCTGAGCCCCCCGTCGCCTTCGTCGATCCGCAGTTTCGACCCATCGGGAATTTCGCCGGCCAGCAGCATTTCGGCCAGCGGGTCCTGGAGATAGCGCTGCACCGCGCGTTTGAGCGGCCTGGCGCCATAGACCGGATCGTAGCCCACCCGGCCAAGCCAGCGTTCGGCGGCGTCGGTCAGCTCAAGCGTGATCTTGCGGTCCTTGAGCAGCTGCGCCACCCGGCCGACCTGGATTTCGACAATCGGACCCATGTGTTCGTAACCGAGCCGGTGGAACAGGATGATCTCGTCCAGCCGGTTGAGAAATTCCGGCCGGAAGTGCGCCCGCACGGCGTCCATCACCTGCGGCTCGACTGCATCCACATCCTGCCCTTCCTCAAGATTGGCGAGGTACTGGCTGCCCAGGTTCGAGGTCAGGATGATCAGAGTATTGGTGAAGTCGACCACCCGGCCCTGGCCGTCGGTCAGCCGCCCGTCATCGAGAACCTGCAGCAGCACGTTGAACACGTCGCTATGGGCCTTCTCGACCTCGTCGAACAGGATTACCTGGTAGGGCCGCCGCCGCACCGCCTCGGTGAGCACACCGCCCTCATCATACCCGACGTAACCCGGAGGCGCGCCAATCAAGCGGCTGACCGCATGCTTTTCCATGAATTCCGACATGTCGATGCGCACCATCGCGCTGTCGTCGTCGAACAGGAAGCCGGCGAGCGCCTTGGTCAGCTCGGTCTTCCCGACGCCGGTGGGGCCGAGGAACAAGAAAGACCCAAGCGGCCGGTTCGGATCCTGCAGGCCCGCCCGCGCCCGGCGTACCGCCTTGGACACGGCGGTGACCGCGTCCTGCTGGCCGATGACCCGCTGGCCGATGGTCTGCTCCATCTTGAGCAGTTTCTCGCGCTCGCCCTCCAGCATCCGGTCGACCGGAATGCCGGTCCACTTGCTGACGACAGAGGCGATGTCTTCGCTGGTGACGCGGTCGCGGAGCAATGCATTGCTGCTGGCGTCACTTGCCTCGGCCAGCTGCTTCTCCAGTTCGGGGATGCGGCCATAAGTCAGCTCGCCGGCCTTGGCGAAATCGCCGCCCCGCTGCGCCTGTTCAAGCTCGATGCGCGCAGCGTCGAGCTGTTCCTTGACCTTGCCGGCGGCGGCGATCTTGTCGCGCTCATTCTGCCAGCGGGTGGTAAGCTCGGCCGACTGCTGCTCGATGTTCGCCAGCTCCGCGCGCAGAGCGTCGAGCCGGTCCCTCGAGGGCTGGTCGGTCTCCTTGGCAAGCGCCATTTCCTCGATTTTGAGCTGGATGATCCGCCGGTCGAGATTTTCGATTTCCTCCGGCTTGCTCTCCACTTCCATGCGGATGCGGCTGGCTGCCTCATCCATCAGGTCGATCGCCTTGTCGGGCAGGAAGCGGTCGGCAATGTAACGGTGGCTGAGCGTCGCCGCAGCGACAATTGCGCCATCGGTGATTTCCACGCCGTGGTGCAGTTCGTAACGCTCCTTGAGGCCGCGCAGGATCGAGATGGTGTCCTCGACCGTCGGCTCGCCGACGAACACCGGCTGGAACCGCCGCTGCAAGGCAGCGTCCTTCTCGACATGCTTCTGGTATTCATCCAGCGTGGTCGCGCCAATACAGTGCAGCTCCCCGCGGGCGAGCGCAGGCTTGAGCAGGTTGGAGGCGTCCATTGCCCCCTCGCCCTTGCCCGCGCCGATCAGCGTGTGCATCTCGTCGATGAACAGGATGATCTCGCCCTCGGCGCCTTTGACCTCGTCGAGCACCGCCTTCAGCCGTTCCTCGAACTCGCCGCGGTATTTGGCGCCGGCGATGAGGCTGCCCATGTCGAGCGACATCAGGCGGCGGTCTTTCAGCGAATCCGGCACGTCGCCATTGGCGATGCGCAGCGCGAGTCCTTCCGCAATCGCGGTCTTGCCGACGCCAGGCTCGCCAATCAGCGCCGGGTTGTTTTTGGTCCGGCGGGCGAGGATCTGGATGGTGCGGCGGATTTCCTCGTCGCGGCCGATTACCGGATCGAGTTTGCCGTCGCGCGCGGCCTGGGTAAGGTCGCGCGCATATTTCTTCATCGCCTCATAGGCGTTTTCGGCGGAAGCAGAATCCGCTGAGCGCCCGCCACGCAGGGCGGTAATCGCCGCCTCCAGCGCTTGCGGCGTAACATTCGCAGCTTTCAGCACCTGCCCCGCCGCCGTGGTGCTCGCCAGCGCCAGCGCGACCAGAATACGCTCCACTGTGACAAAGCTGTCACCCGACTTGGCGGCGATTTGCTCGGCCTGGTCGAGTATGCGCACTGCATCGTTGTCCAGTCCCGGCGCCGCCTGTGCCCCGCCGCCCGAGACGGCGGCAATCTTCGCCAGCGCCTTGTCGACCTCCTCGACCGCGACCTTCGCATTGCCCCCGGCGCGCTGGATCAGTCCGGCGGCCATGCCTTCATTATCCTCAAGCAGCGCTTTAAGGATATGTTCAGGGGAAATGCGTTGATGGTTCAATCTGATCGCAACGGTTTGCGCAGATTGCAAAAAACCTTTGGCGCGGTCGGTGAATTTCTCGAGGTTCATGCGGGCAAAGCCTCCTGTGACTCGAGAGAGATAGTGTTGCCATTTCGCAACACAAGGGGTTAGTGCGGCGCTTTTCGCGGTGCGCGGGGCGGGACGGAAAAAGGGGAATGCCATGCGACAGATCATGATGGGCTTAGGCGCAGGAGTGCTGGCGACGTCCGCCATTGCGCAAACCCAGAGCGCGCAGGGCGATGTCTCGGTCACCATCTACAACAACAACCTCGCGCTGGTGCAGGATGTGCGGCAGGTCAGCTTGCCGGGCGGCAAATCGCGCCAGGAATTCCCCGATGTCTCCGCCCAGATCCGCCCCGAGACGGTCACCCTGTCGGGCGAAGGCTTCGGAATAATCGAGCAGAACTTCGATTACGACCTGCTGTCGCCCTCTGCCCTGATGCAGAAGGCGGTCGGTCAGACCATCACCCTGCTGCGCACCAACCCGGCGACCGGCGCCGAAACCCGCGAGCGGGCGCTGGTGCTGGCGGCCAATGGCGGGGTGGTGCTCAAGATCGGTGATCGCATCGAGATCTTGCGCGACGACGGACTGCCGGTGCGGGTGATCTTCGACGGTATCCCGCCCAACCTGCGCGCCCGGCCGACGCTGAGTGTCACGCTCGATGCCTCGCGCGCCGGCACCCGCCCCCTGACGCTCAGCTACCTCACCCCCGGCATGGCGTGGAAATCGGACTATGTCGCGCTATTCGACGAAGCGGCGCAGCGGATCGACGTTCAGGGCTGGATCACTTTGACCAACAACACCGGCACTACCTTTACCAATTCCCGCGCGCTGCTGGTGGCGGGCAATGTCGGCCAGGTGCAGCAATATAATTCATCCTTCCGCGGCCAGGGCTCGCGCCCGCGCGGCAATCGGCCGGGCACCGAAAGCGGCGGCGGCGCCCAGCTTGGTGATTTCCATGTCTATCCGATCGATGGCCGCACGACGATTGCCAATGCCCAGACCAAGCAGGTCAGCTTCCTTGATGCCTCCGGCGTTCCGGCCCGCAAGGGCTATGAATTCCGCAATGGCTGGCTGGCGACCAGCAGCGAGGCCGAAAGCGCCGCTTCGGTGCTCAAGTTCTCCAACGCCAAGGCGCAGGGCATCGGCGAGGCGCTGCCAGCGGGCACAGTGCGCGTCTATATGCGCGATGCACGCGGCCAGGCGCAGTTCATCGGCGAGAGCGAGATTCCGCACACACCCGGCGGTTCCTCGCTGGCGCTGCGGACCGGCGATGCCTTCGATGTGAAGGTGCAACCGGTGGTCGAGAAGCGCGAGGTGGTCACCCTCGACGAGTGGGAGAAATACGCGCGCTGGAAGGTTACCTACTCTGACGGGCAGACGATGGAGGCCTACAGCGAACGCCCCAAGACCTATTACCGCACGCAAATGCGCTATATCGTCACCAATGCTAGGCCGGTTCCGGTGACAGTCGATGTCATCCAGGGCGGGCTTAACAGCTGGTGGTGGTGGCGCGATCTGCGCGTGCCGGAGGAGAGCATCAAGGGTGAGCAGGACAATGCCGACGAGCGCCACTGGGAAGTGCCGGTGCCGGCCAATGGCAAGACCGAGCTGACGGTTACCTTTTTGACGCCGTGGTAGGGCCAGTGCGCGGCCTGATTGGCTGGTTGCTGCTGCTGACGGCGAGCCAAGCGCTCGCCGCCCCGCCAGTCATCCTCTCGGCCGCGCCGGACGCGGTCGCGGTCACCCTCTACCGCGACCCTGATCGCGGCCATGGCGAGATCGACCGCGACAATCCCACGGCCTTCGCCCTGATCGCCGAAACTCGCACCGTCACCCTGCCTCCCGGCGAAGTGGTCGTGCGCTTCGAAGGCGTCGCCGGAGGCATTGTCCCGCAGTCGGCGATCCTGTTTGGTACGCCCCCGCGCGAGCGCAACCGCGATGCGGCGCTGCTCTCGCAAGGCGGGCTGGTCGATGCTTTCACCGGCCAGCATGTCATCCTGCGCCGCACTGATTCCGCCACAGGCAAGACCGTCGAGGAACGCGCCACCATCCGCTCCGCCGCCGACCGGTTGGTAATCGAAACCCCGCGCGGCGTGGAGGCGGTCTATTGCTCGGGGCTGAGCCAGACGCTGCTCTATCCCGAAGCGCCCGCGACGCTCTCGGCCAAGCCGGTGCTGTCGATGACCACCAAAGATCAGCCCGGCGGCAAGGTGACCATTACGCTCGCCTATATCGCCACCGGCTTCGACTGGGACGCGACCTACATCGGCACGCTGGCAAACGACGGCAAATCGATGGCGCTGTTCGCCTGGCTGACGATGGCCAGTGGTGATGAGACGAGTTTTCCCGATGCGAGGACTTCGGCTGTGGCCGGGCGGATCAACCGCTCCGACGCGACCCGTGACGACACCGGCCGCGATGCCCGCAATCGCGCCGCTTGGCTGAACCGCAGCATCAGCTGCTGGCCGATGGGGACGACCAGCGACATCCGCAGTTTGGTGCCGCCGCCCGAGCAAGCCTCTGCGCAGATGGGGATGCTGATGGAAGCCGATTCGATCATGGTGACGGCCATGCGGCGCGATGAGAAAAGCATGGACATGGCAGCCCCCGCCGCAGTCATGGCCAAATCCGAAAACCTCGGCGACCTCAAGCTCTACCGTATCCCGGTGCCGGTCACCGTCGCTGCCCGCTCGCAGAAGCAGGTCGCCTTTCTCAACAAGCAACAGGTCAAGGGCCAGTTGGTATACCGCTCGCGGGTTGACGGGAATGCACCGCGAGAGCCGGAATTGCTTTTCCGCTTCCGCAACCGCAAGCAGGACGGCGCTGGCGATCCGCTGCCGGCGGGCAAGGCGGTGTTATATCAGGAAAGCAGCGCCGGGCGGATGGTGGTGGGCGAAAGCAGCCTGAGCGACAAGGCGCTCGACGAAGAAGTCGAAATGGTGTTCGGCGATGCTGCGAATGTCTCGATCGAAGCTGAAACCGTCGCGCCGGACCAAGGTGATTGGCATGATCATGTTGTCACGATCCGCAATGCCAATCCATTTCCGGTGCGCTTTGAAATCGATTTCCCGAACGGTGGAAACAGATTGTTCACGCGGCTGTCCGGCAAGCTGCTCAACAAGCCGGGCAAGCGCGTTTGGGCAGCGACGATCCCGGCCAACGGCACTACCCGCCTCACCTACCGATCGGCTGACAGCGACGAATAATCCAGCTTGGCCTCGCGCCCGGCCGCACATATCGATAGGGCAGAACCGCGCAAAATCGAGGGAAATGCCATGCACCGTTTCTTGTTAGCCGTCCTCGCTGCCCTCCCCCTGGCCGCCTGCGCCGTCCAGCCGCAAACGCCGATCGTCAGCGCACCGGCTCCAGCCCCGGCTGCCCAGCCCGCCCCTCTGTCCGAGCTCGTCAAGGCGGTCGACATCCCTTATGAGCGCTTCACGCTGCCCAACGGCCTCACCGCCCTCATCCACACCGACCGCAAGGCGCCGATCGTCGGCGTCACGCTGTATTACCGCGTGGGCTCGAAGAATGAGCCGCGCGGCAAGACCGGCTTTGCCCATCTCTACGAGCATCTGTTCTTTGGCGGCTCGGAAAACGTGCCGAGTTTCGACGTGCCGCTCGAAGCCGCCGGTTCGACCGCGACCAACGGCTCGACGTGGTACGACCGCACCAATTACGTCGAAACCGTGCCAAAGGGCGCATTGGACCTCGCGCTATTTATGGAAAGCGACCGCATGGGCCATCTGCTGGGCGCGGTTACGCAGGACAAGCTCGACAAGCAGCGGGGGGTTGTCCAGAACGAGAAGCGGCAGAACGACAACGAGCCTTACGGCCTGATGGACTACGCCATCGGCGACGGTCTGTTTCCGGTCGGTCATCCCTATCGCCACGCCACTATCGGCTCGATGGCCGATCTCGATGCCGCCAGCCTTGGCGATGTGCGCCAGTGGTTTCGGGAAAATTACGGGCCGAACAATGTCGTTCTCGTCCTGGCCGGCGATGTCGATGCGGCCACTGCCCGCCCGCTCGTCGAGAAATGGTTCGGCGACATCCCGCGCGGCCCCGTAGTGGGCGCGGTAGCGGCATCGCCCGTCGCCCTCGCCGCCCCGGCAAAGCGCGAGATGAGCGACCAGGTGCCCCTCCCCCGCATTACCCGCAACTGGAGCGGGCCGGGGCTCAACCACCCCGATGCGCCCGCGCTCGATGTCGCCATGCGGGTCCTGGGCGGCCTCGCCAGCTCACGGCTCGACAACGTGCTGGTGAGAGCTGAGAAGCTGGCCGTCGCGGTCACCGCCAGCGCGCAGAGCTTCGAGCAGGTCAGCTTTTTGCAGGCGACGATGGACGTGAAGCCCGGGGTGGAGCGGGCCGCGGCGGAAGCGCGCTTCGACGCACTGATCGCCAGTTATATCGCCGAGGGGCCGAGCGAGGACGAAGTCCGCCGCGCCGCGACCGGGGCGGTCTCCGCCCAGATCGGCGCGCTGGAACAGGTCGGCGGCTTTTCCGGCAAGGGTGCGACATTGGCCGAGGGGCAGCTCTATTCGGGCGATCCCGCCAAGTACAAGGCGGACCTCGCCCGAATCGCCGCCGTCACCCCGGCGGAAGTGCGCGCCGCCATGCAGCGCTGGCTGACCCGGCCGGTGTTTGCCTTTGCCGTTACGCCCGGCGCTCGTACCGAGAAAGGCGAGACCATGGGCGGCTGGGGCGACGAGGTGGCCAGCCGCGCAGCGCGTGCCGATGCAAAGCGCCCGGCCCCGCAGTTAGCGCCCGGCCCCAAACGCGCTGCGCCGCCGACCCTGCCGGTCGCCGATCTTGCCTTCCCGGAGGTGGAACGCGCCGCCCTGTCGAACGGCATCCCGGTCGCGCTGGCTCGCCGCACCGCCGTGCCAAAGCTGATCCTCAGTCTCGATTTCGATGCCGGTTTTGCTGCCGATGCGCTTGATGCGCCGGGAACCCAGGCTCTGATGCTTGGCATGCTCGACGAAGGCACCACGACCCGCAACGCCACGCAAATCGCCGAGGAGCAGGAGCGGCTCGGCGCCAGCATCGCCGCCGGCGGCAGTGTCGATGCAAGCGCAATCACGCTAAGCGCCCTGACCGCCAATCTCGCACCCTCGCTGAAATTGATGGCCGACGTCGTGCGCAATCCGGCCTTTGCCGATGCCGAGGTTGCCCGCGTCAAGGACCAGCAGCTCGCCGCGCTCGCCCAGATTCTCGCCACCCCGCGCTCGCTCGCCGCGCGCGAGCTAAATCGGGCGCTGTTCGGCCAGCATCCCTATGCCCAGCCAGGCGACGGGCTGGGCAACGCGGAGTCCCTCGCCGCGCTGACCCCGGCAGCCCTGCGCGCGGCTCACGGCAAATGGCTGCGGCCGGACGCGGCGCGCATTACCGTCACCGGCGACATCGCCATGGCCCAGCTGCTGCCGCTGCTCGAAGCGGCGTTCGGCAGTTGGCAGGCCCCGCCAACCCCCAGACCGGTCAAGGATCTTACCGCCCCGATCCCCGCGCCGCGCCCGCGCATACGCCTGATCGACCGGCCGGGTTCGCCGCAGTCGGTGATCTACGCCGGTCGGGTGCTGCCGGTGACTGGCCGCGCGCCGAACCTTGAAGCACTCGATCTGGCCAACGAGGTGCTGGGCGGCGGCTTCCTGTCGCGGCTCAACCTCGATCTGCGCGAGGACAAGGGTTGGAGCTACGGCGTCTCCAGCGCAGTGCGCAGCCCGCTTGGCCCGCGCAGCTTCGCGCTCGCCGCGCCGGTCCAGGCCGACAAGACCGGCGATTCGATTCGGCTGCTGCTTGCCGACATCAAAGCCTTTCCGGCGCGAAAGCCGGTCAACGCCGAGGAACTGGGCCGCGTTACCGACGGCAATATCCGCGGATTGCCCAACAGTTTCGAAACCAATGCCCAGGTGCTCGCCGCCATCGTCCAGAACGACCGCCTCGGCCGCCCCGACGATTACTACGCAACCCTGCCCAGTCGCTACCGCGCGATTGACGCCGCAGCGCTCGACAACGCAGCGCGGACATATTTGCAGGGTGAAGGCCTGACCTTCGTGGTGGTGGGAGACCGCAAACTGGTGGAGCCGCAGCTCAAGGGACTGGGTTTGCCGGTGGAGATCGCCGCCGCGCCAGAAGCGGGCAGTTGACAGCGCCGCACATCCCGCCAGAACGGCAAATCAACCCAACAGGAGGAAATCCATGTCCGTTGCCGGCAGTTACAAGATCGTCACCAAGACCCCGATGGGCGACCAGAATGGCACCTTCACCGTCAATGTCAGCGGCGCCAGCTTCACCGGCGGCGTCGCCGGCCCGTTGGGCGCGATGGACGTGCGCGACGGCAAGGTCGACGGCAACAAGCTCACTTGGAAGATGGACATGAAAGTGCCGATGCCGATGGAACTCGACTGCGAGGCGACGGTGGACGGCGATGCGATTACGGGGAAGGTGAAGGCCGGGGCGTTTGGGTCGATGGCGATTTCGGGGGTGCGGGAGGAGTAGGCCTCAACGCTCCCTCACCTGACCGTGATCGCTTTCTGCGTAGCGGGCACCTCCACCGCCTCGCCAAACGGCACCACCCGGATGGCGGCGTAGTCGGCGCCTTGCGGGTTGGCGTAGCAGTGGGTGCGGCGGCCTTCGACGTCGACCACCCAGTAGTGCCGGATACCCGACGAGGCATAGTCGATCCGTTTGCGGCCGAGGTCTTCGGCGAGGGTCGAGCCGGCGATCTCAACGGCGAGCAAGATGTCAGCCGGGAAGAGCTGCTTGCGCTCGCCGATGTCCCTGTCGACCACAGCAATGTCGGGCGCGCGGACATTGCTGTCGTCGAACAAAGTGATTATATCGCCGTAAATGACGAAATCCGACTGCGCATAGGCATTGCCCAGCAAACGCCCCAAGAGCATCAGCAGCCGCCCATGATTCGTATTCGATGGCGCCATCTCGGTCAAAACTCCATCGATCAGTTCTACATGGGAATTGCCGAATGCCCCGGCATCGATCATCCGCAAATAATCGGCTGCGCTAACGCGATAGGGCTGGGTGCCCGTGAAGGTCGGAATGACGGACATCTGGTTCATCGTGGCGATGCTACCACTTGGCAGACAATGCGCAAAGCCTAACCGGCCAGCCCCTTCCTCACCGCGTCATTCACCACCTGCGGATTGGCCTTGCCCGCCATCGCCTTCATCGTCTGCCCGACGAAGAAGCCGAACAACGCTTCCTTGCCGCTGCGGTATTGTGCGACCTTGTCGGCGTTGCCGGCCAGTACCTTGGCCACTGCCGCTTCGATCGCCCCGGTATCGGAGGTCTGCTTGAGGCCTTCGCGTTCAATGATCGCCCCCGCGCCATCGCCGGTCTCCAGCATCTTTTCGAACACCTGCTTGGAAATGGTGCCGGAGATGGTTCCGTCCGCCACCAGCGCCAGTAGTTCGGCTGCCTGTGCGGGAGTTACCGGCGAATCCTCGAGCGATTTGCCCAGCCGGTTAAGCGCTCCGAACAATTCCGAGGCCAGCCAGTTCGCCGCCTGCCTGGCGACGTCCGGCCCGGTCTTGCCCTGTTTCGCCTCGCACTCGCCCAGAAGCGCCTCGAACCAGCGCGCGGTTTCTGCTTCGGCGGTGAGGATGTTGGCGTTGTAGGGCGACAGGCCGAGCGCCGTCTCATAACGATGGCGCTTGGCGTCGGGCAGTTCGGGCAGGCTCGCACGGCATTCTTCCAGAAAAGCGTCGTCGAGTTCGAGCGGCAGCAGGTCGGGATCGGGGAAGTAGCGGTAATCATGCGCGTCTTCCTTGCTGCGCATCGAGCGGGTCTCGCCCCGGTCGGGATCGTAGAGCCGGGTTTCCTGGACGATCTTCCCGCCATCTTCGATCACCGCGACCTGGCGGCGCGCTTCCTGTTCGACCACCGCCATAACGAAGCGCACCGAGTTGACGTTCTTGGTCTCGGTGCGGGTGCCCAACTCGCCGCCTGGCTTACGCACGCTGACATTGACGTCGGCGCGCATCGATCCTTCTTCCATGTTGCCGTCGCAGCTGCCGACATAGCGCAGGATGGTTCGCAGCTTGCGCAGGTAGGCCCCTGTCTCGGCAGGAGAACGCATGTCGGGCCGGCTGACGATTTCCATCAGCGCCACGCCAGAACGGTTGAGATCGACGTAGCTCATTGTCGGGTGCTGATCGTGCATCAGCTTGCCGGCGTCCTGCTCGACATGGATGCGCTCGATACCGATAATCTTGGTGGCATCAGGGTTCTTGTCGTCGGGCGAAATCTCAAGTCGCCCCTCCCCAACCAGCGGATGATAGAGCTGGCTGATCTGGTAGCCCTGCGGCAGATCGGCGTAGAAATAGTTCTTGCGGTCGAACCGGCTCCACCGGTTGATCGGCGCGTCGATTGCCATGCCGGTGCGCACCGCCTGGCGGATGCATTCACGGTTAAGCACCGGCAGCATGCCGGGCATGGCGGCATCGACCAGCGACACCTGCGAGTTTGGCTCCGCGCCGAATTCGGTGGCGGCGCCGGAGAAGAGCTTGGATTTGGAGACAACCTGGGCATGAACTTCCAGGCCGATCACGACCTCCCATTCGCCGGTTGCGCCCTGGATGCGGTAGGGGGTTTCAGTCATTTTCGTCTTTCGCTGGTGCGATCAGCGGCACCGTTGGAAAATAGGCCCGGTAGAACCGTGGGTCACGGGTGAGGATGGTAGCGCCAAGAACTTTTGCGTGGCCGCCGATCAGGAAGTCGGGTAGGATGGACTTGGTCGCCGCCCGATGTCGCCGCTGGCAGTATTCGCGGAAAGCCATCCCTGCAGAGAAAGCAGATTCGTTGCAAAGCGGCTCGATCTCAACCTGCATAGCAGCGAGGGCGGCGAGAAAGATCGCGAGGTCACCGCCGAACGGAGCGACTTCCGCCACGATCACGTGGTTGATCACAACACGATCCGCATGTGCGGCTGCTGTCAGTTGCGCAAGGGACCAATCGAACCAAACCCTATCGCGTTCGAGAATATCGATCAGCACATTCGAATCGGGCAGGATCACGGTTCCCAATCGCCGCGGAGTTCCCGCATGATGGCATCGGTCCCGCGTCCGTCACGGCTAATTCCGGTTAGCATTTTCAACCCTTCACGCATCCGGCGGACGCGTTCCTCGGCATCCTCCGGCCCGTAGCCGATTGGCGCTATCACCACCTGGTTCTGCTCGTTGACAAACACTTTGTAGGGCGCATTAGGCTGCAACCCGGCGGCATCCCGTGCTGCCTTGGGAATCAACACTTGGCCTTTGCTGGTCATCCGACCGGTATCGAATTTGGCGGGTGCATTCATGGGACTATCTCCAGTGTTACCGCACGTAACACTTTTGTGCGCACGCCGCAATTACCACCACCGCTCCGCCCGTGCTGTAAATCCCGCCCGCACCTCGATCGCCAGCCCTGCGTTCAAAACGCCCTGCTCATCGAACGGCCTCCCGATCAGCTGCAAACCCAGCGGCAGCCCCTCGCGGTTGAGCCCGGCCGGAACCGACATCGCGGGGAGCCCCGCCAGCGAGGCCGGCACCGAGAACACATCGTTAAGATACATCTCCAGCGGATCGGCGCTCTTTTCGCCGAGTGCAAAGGCGGCGCTGGGCGCGGTCGGGGCGAGGATCACGTCGCATTGGCCGAAGGCATTCCGGAAGTCGCGCGATATCAGCGTGCGCACCTTCTGGGCCTGGGTGTAATAGGCGTCGTAGAAGCCGGCCGAGAGCACGTAGGTGCCAATGAGGATACGGCGCTTGACCTCGGCGCCGAAGCCGGCGGCGCGGGTGGCTGCGTACATATCCTGCAGGCCGCCCCCCCCCCCGGATTCTTTGGCAGGCAGCTCGCGAAGGCCGTAGCGCACACCGTCATAGCGGGCGAGGTTGGACGAAGCTTCGGCCGGGGCGATGATGTAATAGGCCGGCAGCGCGTATTTGCTGTGCGGCAGGCTGATATCGACAACTTGCGCGCCGGCGTCTTTCAGCCAGGCGATGCCCTGTTCCCAGCTTTTTACGACATCCTCGTCGATGCCATCGAGCCGGGATTCGCGCGGGATGCCGACTCGTTTGCCCTTGAGATCGCCGCTGAGCCCCGTCTCCCACTGCGGCACCGGCAGATCGAGGCTGGTGGCGTCCTTGGCATCGAAGCCAGCCATTACCTCCAGCATGATCGCGCAGTCGCGGACATTGCGCGCCATCGGTCCGGCCTGGTCGAGCGAGCTGGCGAAGGCGACGATGCCCCAGCGCGAGCAGCGGCCATAGGTCGGCTTGATCCCGCAGATACCAGTGAAGGCGGCAGGCTGGCGGATCGAGCCGCCGGTGTCGGTGCCGGTCGCCGCCGGGCACAGCCGCGCGGCGATTGCCGCCGCGCTGCCGCCAGATGAGCCGCCAGGCGCGAGCGGCGCATTTCCGCCATCGCTGCGCCGCCACGGCGAGATGACATTGCCGAAATAACTGGTCTCGTTCGACGAGCCCATGGCGAACTGGTCGAGGTTGAGTTTGCCCAGCATCCCCGCGCCGGCGTCCCACAGCTTCTGGGAAACCGTGCTTTCATACTCAGGCGTGAAGCCTTCGAGGATGTGGCTTGCTGCGGTCGTTTGAATGCCCCGGGTGGCGAACAGATCCTTCATCCCGATCGGCACGCCGGCAAGCTTGCCCAGGGGCTTGCCGGCAGCGCGGTCCGCATCGACCTTGGCGGCGGCTTCCAGCGCACGTTCTGGCGTGGCGACGATGAAGGCGTTCAGCGCGCCTTGTGCGGCGGAGACATTGGCATTGAAGCCTTCCGCGACCTCGCGCGCGGTGAAGTCCCCATCGGCAACGCCTGTGCGAATCGCAGCGACGGTGAGATCCGTGAGCTGGGTCACTCGATCACCTTGGGCACGCCAAAGAATCCGTGCTGCGCCGCCGGGGCATTGGCCAGCACCGCATCGCGCTTGCCGCCGCCGGTCAGCGGATCGGCATCGATGACATCGGGGCGCAGGCGCAGGTGGTTTTCGATCACCGCAGTCATCGGCTCGACGCCGGTAACATCGACCTCGCCAAGCTGTTCGATCCAGGCGAGAATGCCGTTGAGTTCGGGCACCATCGCCGCGATCTCGTCCTCGCTCAGCTTGATGCGGGCCAGCGCCGCGATCTTGGCGACGGTGGCGGTATCGACCGACATTGAGTTTCCTTACGGCTGCGGGATCGGCTGGGGCCCGGCCTGCGGCGGCATGCCTGGCATCGGTGGTCCGCCGGCCCCGCCTTGCTGCATCTGCTGCATAATGCGCTGCTGCTCTTCGATTTCGGCGCGGCTGCGAAAATCGATCAGCTCGATCTCAAAGGTCAGGTCGGTGTTGGGCGGAATCTCACCAGCAGCTTTGTTGCCATAGCCCAGTTCGGAGGGAATCAGCACCTTGTACTTGCCGCCGCGCTGCATCTGCTCGAGCGCCTTGATGAAGCCGGGGACGACGCCGTCGAGCGGCAGCACCGCACGCTCCGCCCGGTCGAACACCTTGCCGCCGGGCAGCGTACCCGTGTAATTGATCAGCACGACATCGGCCGTCGTCGGCGACACGCCGGTCCCCGCCTTTAACGTCGTCACCTCTACCGCCGCCGGCATTGCCGCCCAGGCTACGCCGCCCGCGACAAGCACCGCCGCAGCGACCCCGATCCACAGTTTTCCAAGCGAACCCCGGGCAATCGGCTGGAGCGGTACGCGGGTAATCTCGGTCATCGGAAAATTCCTGCTGGGACACGCAAAAGGGCGCGAACTTGAATCCGCGCCCTCATGGCTTAACGCATTGACGCAATCAAGTTTACTTGGCGCCGTCGCGCTCCAGCCGCTTGCGCTCCAGCTTGCGGGCGCGGCGGACAGCGGCGGCCTTTTCGCGGGCGCGCTTCTCGGACGGCTTTTCGTAGTGACGGCGCAGCTTCATCTCGCGATAGACACCCTCGCGCTGCAACTTCTTCTTGAGCGCGCGAAGGGCCTGGTCGACATTATTGTCGCGGACGAGAATTTGCATAAACCGACATACCTCATGAGCGAAGGCCAGAACCCCGCCTGCATCGCGGGGGAGTGGCTTGAAATCGAACGAAAAACAGCCCCGAATCCTTGAAGGCTCGGCTCCAGTTGAGGGGCCGCTAGCAAACGGAAGGATGAATGGCAATCCCGAACCTTCCCAGAAGCGTCCCGCGAAGGACGATGCACCGCTTTCATATCGACGCTTCCCCGTCTAATGCGCAGGCAATGGCACAGCCCTCCTTTCTCGCTGCCTCGGTCTACGTTGCCCTCGGCGGAGGCCTAGGCTCATGGCTGCGCTATGCGGTAGGGCGGCTGATCGGCGGCTCCGCATTCCCCTCGGCAACCCTCACCGTCAATATTGCGGGCAGTTTCGCAATGGGTTTGCTGGTGGGCTGGCTGGCGCGAAGTGGCGAAGATAGCGAGGGCTGGCGGCTGCTGCTGGGTGTCGGGATGCTGGGCGGCTTCACTACCTTTTCCGCCTTCAGCCTCGATATCGTCACTCTCGTCCAGCGGGGCGCAATTGCACTGGCGGTTCAATACATTGTCCTCTCGCTCGCCGGCGGGGTCGCCGGGCTGATCGCCGGGCTCGCGCTGATAAGGGCCGCCGCATGATCTTTCGCCAGGCTCAAGACGATCACGTCCGCCAGTTCACTGTCCAGGCCGACGGAGTCCGACAATTTGTCGTCGCAGACGACGACGGGGGGATCCGGCTCGACCGCTGGTTCAAGCGCCACTTGCCGCTGATCGGTTTCGCCACGGTCAGCCGCTGGGCCCGCACCGGTCAAATCCGGCTCGACGGCAAGCGTGCTGCGGTGGAAGACCGGATCGCAGCCGGGCAGATTGTCCGGGTGCCGCCGGGGGGAACGGCATCGCCCGAGCGTAAGGCCAACCCGCGCAAGGAACTCTCCGAAGCGCAGATCGCCCAGGCCGAAGCCATGGTGCTGACCCAGGACCGCGCGGCCATCGTGCTCAACAAGCCGCCGGGTCTCGCCACGCAAGGGGGCACCGGCACCAGGGAACATGTCGACCAGCTGCTCGATGCCTATGCGCCGGACGGACCCCGCCCCCGCCTCGTCCACCGGCTCGACAAGGATACCAGCGGCGTGCTGCTGATCGCCCGCACCCCCGGCAGCGCAGCGTTCTTTTCGAAACGCTTCTCGACCCGCTCGGCGCGCAAAATCTATTGGGCGCTGGTGGCCGGCGTGCCCGATATCGAGGACGGGCTGATCGAACTCCCGTTGGCCAAGCAGCCCGGCAGCGGCGGCGAGAAGATGATGGTCGATGAAAGTGAGCACGGCCAGACCGCCCGTACCCGATATCGCGTGATCGACCAGGCCGGAAACCGGGCAGCCTGGGTCGAGCTGCAGCCTCTCACCGGCCGTACCCACCAGCTGCGCGTGCATATGGCGGCAATCGGCCATCCGATTGTCGGTGACGGCAAATATGGCGGGCCAGAGGCATTCCTCACCGGCAGCATCAGCCGCAAGATGCACCTGCACGCCCGCCGCCTGATCATTGATCACCCGGACGGGACGCCGATCGACGTCACCGCGCCGCTGCCCGTCCATTTCGCAGCGAGCATGGCCCAGCTCGGCTTCGACGACGCCGCCGGCGATTCTCTGGCCGAACCGCTCAAAACCCCGCCCCGCGAGGCGAAGAAGGCGGCGGCCAAGGCGCATGCCAAGCAATACCGCAAGGAACGCCGCGGCGAACGACGCGGCCGCAAGAGCGGCGAGCGTGGCACGGCGGGCAAGACCGCGTCAAAGCCTGCCCCCAAGTCCCCCGGCATCCGGACCAACGCCGCCAAACTGGCAGGCAAACCGGCCGCGCCCAAAGGGCCGCGCAAATGACGGTGCGCCTTGCCGTATTCGATTGCGACGGCACGCTGATCGACGGCCAGGCGAGCATTTGCGATGCCATGGAGCTGGCTTTTACCCAGCATCGCCTGCCCAAGCCGGAGCGCAACGACATCCGCCGCGCGGTTGGGCTGAGCCTGCCGCAGGCCCTGCGAACGCTGTTGCCCGAGGCCAGGACAGAGGTCCACGACGAGGTCGCCGATAGCTACAAGCGCGCCTTCCGCGCCGCGCGCGAGGGAGGGCAATTGCAGCAGCCGCTATATGCCGGGATTGCGCCGCTGCTCGATGCCTTGCGCAACGCAGGCTGGTTGCTTGGCGTTGCTACCGGCATGTCGCAGCGTGGACTTGGCCACTGCCTCGCCGGTCACGGCCTCTCCGGCCATTTCGTCACGCTGCAAACCGCCGACGACCATCCCTCCAAGCCGCACCCGGCGATGCTTGAGGCGGCGCTGCTGGAAGCAGGCGCCGAACCTGCCCAGGCGGTGATGATTGGCGACACCGTGTTCGACATGGCGATGGCGAAGCAGGCACTGGTGCCGGCGGTGGGGGTGGATTGGGGCTTTCACCAACCTGCCGAACTGCTTGCTGCCGGCGCCGGTTTTGTCGCCAGCAACCCGGCTGAACTTCAGGCGTTCATGTTGCAATGAACCAGGATCCCGCTGCCGCCCGTTTCGCCGTTATTCAGCTCGTCCGCTGGTCGGGCGTAGTGCTTAGCGTGCTGGGACTGCTGGTGATTTCCGGGCGGTTCGATCTGCCGAAACCGGCGGGCTATGTGCTTTTCGTGATCGGGCTGATCGACGCCTTTTTCGCTCCGAGCCTGCTCGCCCGGCACTGGAAATCGCCGCCGCCATGAAGCGCTTCTACCGCCAGGTTACGGTCGCGCCAGACCCGGCTGGCTGGCAGGTGCTGCTCGACGAACGGGCGATTAAAACCGCTGGCGGAAGGCCGCAGACCGTGCCCTCGCGCGCGCTCGCCGAAGCGATGGCGGCGGAATGGGATGCACAGGGCGAGGATATCGATCCCGATACGCTCAAGCTGCGCCATCTCGCCGATTACACGATCGACATTGTCGCGCCAGCCCGCGGCAAGGCGATCCGCGGCTTGCTCCCTTATGTCGAGACCGACACGCTGTGCTACCGGGCCGAGGCCGGCGAGGCGCTGCATACCCGCCAACTCAAGGTGTGGGAACCGCTGATCGTTGCAGCCGAACGGCGCTGGGATGTCCATTTCGACCGGGTAGCGGGCGTCATTCACCGCCACCAGCCGCTGGCGACGCTGGCCCGCATGGAGTCGGTGCTCGAAACGCATAGCGACATCGATCTGGCCGCGCTCTGCCTCCTCGCCAGCCTCTCCGCTTCGCTCATTATCGCACTGGCGGCACTTTCCGGCGATGCGCAGCCCGAGGCGCTGTGGAAAGCGGCCAATCTGGAGGAGGACTGGCAGGCCGAACTTTGGGGCAAAGACGCCGAAGCCAGAGCCCATCGCGCGCGCCGCTACGTCGATTTTTCCGCCGCGATCCGCTTTGCGGAGCTGGCGCGGAGCAGCTAACCCACCCAATCCGCCACTTGCGCTGCAACCTGATTCGCCGCGCGGTTGAGCGCCGGGCCGATCATTTCCGCCCCCGGGCCGATGCCGGGCACTATCACCTCAAATCGCCGCGCGTCGATCGTGCCGCCGCCATTATCGCGCATGGCATCGTAGCGCACCACCACCGACTGGCTGCGAGCATCATATCCCAGATCGATCAGCCGGCCGGATAGCATCGTCCGGCCGCCAATGGCCAAATCGCCCGCCTCGATCACCAGCCGCTGTCCGCGCGCCCGGATCGTCTCGGCGAGCAGATGCCTGAATTGGCGCGCCGGCCGTTCCACCCAGGCGGCATCCTTGAGATAGGCGATCTTTGTATCATCGACCTGAACTGGAATGCGCAGCACATCGAGCTTTCGCTCGACCTCAGGGTCCAGCACGACCAAAGCATCGGCCATCCGCCCTCCGGCCATGGCGCCAGCGGGTGCGGACTTTTCCGAGGTCAAAGCAACCAGCAGCTCAGGCGCCTTGCCGCCGAAGCTGATACATCCGCCCAGCAGTGTGAGTGCAGCGAGCGCCGCCGCGACGCACGCCCGGTTCCGCATCCGGCGCGTCGCCTGCGCTTCAGCCAGGTCCCCGCTCACGGCTCATAATCCGGCAGTTTAGAATTTCCAGTCAATGCGCCAGCCCCCTGTTCGTCGATTTTCTCAGTAATGTTGCGGAGCGCACGCGTGGTTGCGCGCAGTTCGCGCAGTGCGGCATCGGCCGCCGGCAAGGTCGTGACCGAAAGTTGCCGCGCCGCTGGCCCAGCATCGCCGAGCGTCGATTTCAACTGGTCGGCCGCGCCCTGGGCGGAGCGCAGCGTGTCGCGCATTTGCCGTGCCAGCGAATTGCCCTCATCACCCAGCAACCGGTCGGCGGACCCGGCCACCCGGTCAAAGGTGGCCAGCGTCTGACTTGCCTGGCGCAGGGTTGTCCGCAGTTCGGCGAGCGTCGCCTCGACCTGCGGCGTGGTGCTGGCAAGGCTGCTGGTCATCCGGTCGGTATTGGCGAGAATGCCCTGGATCGAAGCCTGATTGTCGTCCGACAGCAGCAGATTGATCCGGTCGGTCAGCGTCGCCAGCCGTTCCAGCAGCAGCGGCGCGCTGTTGAGAATGGCGCCCAGGCCACCGCGCTTGGTCGGGATCACCGGCACCCCTTCGGGGCCCGGCTCGACGATCGGCGGTGCGCCCTTGACCGCGCCTTCAAGCAGGATGTCGGACACCCCGGTAAAGCTGCTCTGCATCGTCGCGGTGGTGCCGAGCAGCACCGGAACCTGCTTCTCCACCCCGATCCGCACCCGCACGAAGCTGGGATCGCGCGGCCACAGCTCTATCTCCTCGATCTTGCCGACCGGCACGCCCGAGAACGAAACCGACGAGCCGCGGGCCAAACCATTGACCGCCTGATCGAAAAAGATGTCGTACTGCTTCTGCTCGCCTTCGTTCAACCGGACAATCCAGATGACGAAAGCTGCCAGTGCCGCGAGCAACACCAAGGTTACGACACCCACAAAAACATGATTGGCCCGTGTTTCCATTGCCGCTGTCTATGCCCCCCCGGCCCCCTCTTTGTCCATCGCCTTAGCAGGATCGTCCGAAGCCTTGGCGGCTTGCCCGCGTTTCTGGCTGTCTTTTGCCGCTCTGCCGCGGGGACCGTTGAAATATTCCTGTATCCACGCATGGTCCAAAGCCAGAAGCTCGGGGATTGTTCCCACGGCAATTACGTGCCGGTCGGCCAGCACCGCCACCCGATCGCAGATTTCGTAAAGCGTATCGAGGTCGTGCGTGACAAGAAATACTGTTAGTCCAAGCGTTTCCTGCAATTCACTGGTCAATTCGTCGAAAGCGGCCGCGCCGATCGGGTCGAGGCCGGCAGTCGGTTCATCGAGGAACAACAGTTCCGGGTCCAGCGCCAGCGCCCGCGCCAGGCCGGCGCGCTTGCGCATGCCGCCCGATAATTCGGCCGGATATTTGAACGCGGCATCGTCCGGCAAACCGGACAGCCTGATCTTGAAGCGGGCAATCTCCTGGCGCAGCCCGTCTCCGATTTCCGGGTAGAACTGCTTTAACGGCACTTCGACGTTCTCCGCCACCGTCAGCGTGGAAAACAGCGCGCCGCCCTGGAACAGCACTCCCCAGCGCGAGCGGATGTCGATGTCCTCGTCATCCGCAGCATCGGTGATCGACCGGCCGAGCACAGTGATCGAACCCGCATCCGCCTCCTGCAAGCCGATGATCGAGCGCATCAGCACTGACTTGCCCGTGCCCGAACCGCCGACAATGCCGAGGATCTCCCCGCGCCGCACCTTCAGCGACAGATCCTCATGCACAACATGCTCGCCGAAACTGTTCCGCAGTCCTTCGACCACAATCGGGAAGTCGTCGTCCTCGGCCACGGTCACCCCCAGCCGACCTGGGTGAAGTACACCGCAAAGAAGGCATCCAGCACAATCACCATGAAGATCGCCGCGACCACCGCCATGGTCGTGCGCAGGCCAACTTCTTCCGAATTCGCCTCGACCTGCATGCCGTGGTAGCAGCCCGAAACCGCGATGATCAGGCCAAACACCGGCGCCTTGATCACGCCCACCCAGAGGTCGTGGATCGGCACCACTTCCTGGATGCGGGAGAGAAAGGTGAAGAACGGAATGCCGAGCTGGAAGGCCGAGATGAAAGCGCCGCCGATAATTGCCAGCACCGCGGCGTAGAACCCCAGCAGCGGCATCATCAGCATCGCCGCAAGCACCCGGGGGATCACCAGCGCCTCCATCGGCGAGACACCGATGGTGCGCATCGCATCGACTTCCTCGGTCAGCCGCATTGTGCCGATCTGTGCGGCGAAGGCCGAGCCCGAACGGCCGGCGACCATGATCGCAGTCATCAATATGCCGAGCTCGCGCAGTGCCAGCCGGCCAGTGAGGTTTACCGTGTAAACTTCCGCGCCGAACTGCTCCAGTTGGACCGCACCCTGCTGGGCAATGACAATGCCGACCAAAAAGCTCATCAGCCCGATTATGGGGAGCGAGGTCACCCCGACCAATTCCATCTGATGAACCAGCGCCTTGCCGCGAAACCGGCCGGGGTGGCGCAGAATGCCCGCGGCGGCGAGCAGCATCGCGCCGATGAAGCCCAGGTTCTGATAAAGTCCGCGGCGGGCGCCGTATACCAGCCGGCCGATATTTTCACTGATCCGCAAAAATGTGGCGGGCCGCTTCGGCTTGGCCTCGCTGTCAGGGTCAGCCTGGCTGACGGCGGCAATCAGCCGCTGTGCCTTGTCACTGGCGCCGGCGATCTCTGCGTCATGGTCGCGGGCGAAGCGCCAGGCGAGCCAGGCGCCGGCGGTGTCTATGTCGCTGACCTCGGCAAGATCGACCGTCGCCACCTGATCCTTCACAGAACCGAGACGCGCATCGAGACCGCCGATCGAGGACACCAGCAGCGGACCCTTGAGGGCAACCGCCACCGCCGCCCCTGCCCTGGTTTCCAGCGAGAAATCTGCCGCGTTGCGCATTCGGACGGAGTGATGCGGGAAAATGCGCGGGGCGGCAAGGGGTCGCTTAACGCCCCTCCGGCTTGCTGGAAGCGGATTAGCAACCTTGCACCCTGCCCGCGCCGCTGGCAAAGCGCCGGCCCATGAGCGCCAAACCCCTGGACAAGACCTTCGACCCTGCCGCAATCGAGAAGAAGTGGTATGTTCACTGGGAAGCGAACGGGCTGTTCCGACCCGACCGCCCCGATGCGACGCCCTTCACCATCGTCAACCCGCCGCCCAATGTAACCGGCAGCCTGCACATCGGCCACGCGCTCGACAACACGCTGCAGGACATCATCGTGCGCTACGAGCGCCTGCGCGGCAAGGATGCGCTGTGGGTGGTCGGC
>JANMCD010000344.1:0-1592 GCA_031360905.1 Novosphingobium sp. | reverse complement strand
TTCGCCATTGTGCAGCGCGCGCCATTCACCGCCTGGCATCCGCGTCATATTCGCGATGACCGCATGGACATGGCCCTGCGGGTCGAGCGAGCGGCTCGTGTCGTGCTGGAACAGCGCATAGACCAGGTTGCCGGTCCTCACCGGCACGTCGCGGCCATCGATCTTCTGGCGCCCTTCGGCCAGGTTTGCCTCGGTCCAGCGCATCGCCGTTTTAACCGCCGCCAGATTCGCTTCGACGATCCGCTTGTCGCCGCCAACCAGGGCGATCAGCGATGCGGATTTGGGCATGGAGAAAGTCAGATCGATGCCCAGCGCACGCTTTCCGACAATCCCCACCTGGGTGCCGTCGGGAAGCCTGCCATTGAGGATGTCCTGGAAGGTCGCCGCATCTACCTTGCCACTTGGATTGGAGAGGGCAAGATTGGCGGGTCTGCCGCCATCGGTGCTGGCCGGCTCGACGACGCCTTCGGGCAGTCCGTTTGCGCGCTCGGGATCGAACGGCGTTTCGTCGGAGATCGTTGCCGAAGCCGAGGATCCTGCTGAAGCGCCGGGAACGCCGCCCGCCTGGTCCGGATCGAACGGCGGTCCATCGTCGCCAGTTGGGGCGGCACCAACTTCCGGAGCTGCATCGCCGAGGGGCGCAGTCGGCTCAGAACTGGCCTCCTCGAATTCGTTCCCAGCGCCCGCCTCAGCGGGCTCAGCAGCCCCGTCAGATTCCCCTGGGCCGACAGCGGCGTCGCCATCTGCGCTATGCTCCTGGTCCTCTCCTGAAGCATCCGGGCTATCATCGGCGGACGGCTCGTCGCCTTCGGCCGGTTCTTCAGTTTCTGGCGGTTCGTTGTCAGTCTCTACTTCGCTTCCGGCGTCGATGTCAGCCGCCTCAAGCGCTTGTTCGGCCGCCGCTTCTGCTGGCGCGGCTTCGACCCCGAGGTCTTCATCCTCGCCCGGCGCAAGCCCGAGCATTTCGGCGCCTTCGCCATACCACAGCGATTCCTCGGCCGATTCCTCGAGCGTGTAGTAATTGTCGGCAGCAAAATACTTGGCAGCTCCCCCGGCACTGCGGACAGCTGCCATCGACAGCATCAGTCGTCGCCCAGTCCATGGTCGTGGCCCGGCTCGATGCCATCACCGAAGTCGGTGTTCAGCTCGCGCAAGGTGGCCTCAAGCCGGCCATCGATCTGAACGACCGCCGGGCGCTCCATCATCCCGGGGCGCGCATCGGTTTCCGGGGCGGACGTGGTGCCCATTTCAGACTCTTCGTCTGCGCGGCGCTCCTTGGGTTCCTCTTGCGGTCTCTCGCTGGCCTCCGCGAAGCTTTTGGCGGTGTTTTTTGGGCTTTGCTGCTGAGGGGCGTCGTCCGGCTTGTCCGCAGTGTAGGCCAGCCCCGCTGCCAGCGCGGCTTGGCGCCGGGCATCACCCGACCCGAGCAAGTGTGCGCTCTGATCCGGAAATCCCAGTTCGTGCTGCTTGAACGACTTGTCGGGTGCGTTCTCGCGGCCTCCGGCTTCGCCGCTGGTGCCACCGGGATTCGGCTTCAGGCGCTGCGGAGGCACGGCCATGTTGCCTGCGCCTGGGCGCTTTTTGGGCAAGGC
>JANMCD010000341.1:0-4866 GCA_031360905.1 Novosphingobium sp. | reverse complement strand
CCTGAACAGCGCTTCGGCAAGTTTTGCCGCGGCGAGCTGGGTGGTGGCGAGCGGCGAGGATGCCTTTACGGTAAAGCTCGCCCGGCCTTCCCACAGCGCCTGGCCGCTGGCGCGGTCCTTTATCGTCACGGCCAGCAGCGTCTCAACCTGCTCCGGCGGCGGGCCGGACAGATCGATCCCGACCCCCAGGCCGACGCCCGAACCGTAGCTCCCGGTCGATCCGCCGACGCCGACCGATACCGGCCCGCGCCGGCGATCCGGCCGGTAAGACTGGCGCTCAATCCGCACCAGCGCGACCCGCGGGGTGGAAGCGCCCGGCGGCCGCTCGTTATAGCCGAGCAGCACCAGCTGCCGCGCGACCGCGCTGGCATAGCTGCCGAATTCCAGGCTGGCGCCATCCGCGCCCGGCGCCGGTTCGACGGCGATCGGGCCGCTGCCAAGCGGGCTGGGGCCGGGGACATGGAAGCGGGTGACTTCAACCGGCCCGACCCGGGTGACACAGCCGGACAGGGCGATGGCGGCAAGGGCGGCAGCGGCGATTGGCATAAATCTCATGGCATCAACTCCGCATACTTCGGGTAAACTTGCGCGCTGGCGCATGGAGTTGCAAGCATTGCGCTGCGCTTAATCACTTTGTCGCAATGCCAGGCTAGGACTAAGGGTTCAGTCCGATCAGGTGAAATGTCACGATGACTCCCAAGCTTCCCGTCCTTGTTACCGGCGGCGCCGGCTATATCGGCAGCCATGCGGTGCTGGCGCTGGCGGACGCCGGCTGGCCAGTGGCGGTGATCGACAATCTGGTGACTGGCTTTCGCTGGGCGGTTCCGGAGAGCGTGCCGTTCTATCAGGGCGATATCGAGGATGCGGCGCTGTTGGCGCGGATATTCGCCGAACAGGGCACGCAGGCGATCCTGCATTTTGCCGGCTCGGTCGTAGTACCGGAATCGGTTGGCGATCCGCTCAAATATTATCACAACAATACCGCGAAGAGCCGGGCGCTGATTGCCGCAGCGGTGCAGGCGGGTGTGCCGCATTTCATCTTCAGCTCGACCGCGGCGACTTACGGTATTCCCGAGGTCTCGCCGGTTGGCGAAGATTGCCCGCAGCGCCCGATCAATCCCTACGGCATGTCCAAGCTGATGACCGAGGCGATGCTTGGCGATGTGGCGAAGGCCCATCCGCTGAATTATTGCGCGCTGCGCTATTTCAACGTCGCCGGCGCCGATCCGCAGGCGCGTGCCGGCCAGTCGACCACCGGGGCGACGCATCTGATCAAGGTCGCGGTCGAGGCGGCGCTGGGCAAGCGGGGCCATGTCGATGTGTTCGGCACCGATTACGACACACCCGACGGCACCGGGGTGCGCGATTATATTCACGTCTCCGATCTCGCCGCCGCGCATGTGCTTGCGCTCGGAGCGCTGATCGCCGAGCCGGCCCGCTCGCTCACCATGAACTGCGGCTACGGCCGGGGATTTTCGGTGCTTGAGGTGCTGGATGCGGTGGGCCGCGCTACCAACACCGCGATCGAGCGCCGCCTGAGCCCGCGCCGCGCCGGCGATCCCGATACGCTGATCTCCGACAATGCCCGGATCAGGGCCACACTGCCCTGGGTGCCGCAGCATGCCGATCTCGACACGATCGTCACCCATGCGCTGGCCTGGGAGCGAAAGCTTGGCGGCATTCGCGGTGGTTGACTTCACCCGCCCTCGCCGGTAACGGCCCGGCTTCCAATTTTGCGGCCCGACTGCCGCCCGGGGATATCATGAAGATTCGCAACAGCCTGAAGTCGCTCAAGGGCCGCCACCGCGACAACCGGGTCATCCGCCGCCGCGGCCGGACCTATGTGATCAACAAGACCAACCGCCGATTCAAGGCGCGTCAGGGCTGATCCGCGTAGTTCCCCCGCGCCAACGGGGTAACTGACATGCCGGCGCCGGTTTGCGCGGTTGTCTTCGATATCGGGCGAGTCCTGTTCGAATGGGACCTGCGCCATCTCTTCGCCAAGCTGATCGCCGAGCCGGACGAACTCGAATGGTTCGTCACCCATGTGGTCAGCGAGGAATGGCACTTCCAGCATGATGCGGGCCGCGACCTCGGCGAAATGGTGGCCGAGCGCAGCGCTGAATTCCCCGCGCACGCCCATCTGATCGAGGCTTACGCCGCGCGCTTTAACGAGAGTGTGCCCGGCCCGGTGCCAGGCAGCCATGAACTGGTCGCGGCGCTGCATGCGCGCAGGGTGCCGCTTTTTGCCATCACCAATTTTGGCGCCGGCTTCTGGCCCGGCTTCCGCGCCGAACAGCCGATCTTCGACTGCTTTCGCGATATCGTTGTGTCGGGCGTCGAGAAGATCGCCAAGCCCGATCCGCGTATCTACGCCCTCGCCGCCGGGCGCTTTGGCTATGCGCCTGGCGCCATGCTGTTCATCGACGACAATGCCGCCAACATTGCTTCCGCCAAGGCTTGCGGCTGGCAGGTCCACCACTTCACCAGCGCCGAGCGCCTGGCTGAAGCACTGCGCGGTGCGGGACTGGTGCCGGGATCTGCGAGGTCATAATCAGGCAAATTCGCTCTGCTCACCCATAGCCGATCTGCAAAACCTCCCACTCCTTCTCGCCCCCCGGCAGCACCACCCGCCGCACATCGCCCACCGCCGCGCCGCGCAGTGCCCGGGCGAGGGGGGCGCTCCAGCCGATCAGGCCTTTGCCGGCGTCCTGTTCGTCATCACCGACCAGAGTGACCACACGCTGGTTGTCATTCTCATCGGCGATGGTGAGAGTCGCACCGAACAAGGCGCGGCTGCGGTCCTCCTGCCGGGCGGGATCGATCACCCGCAGCGCCTTCATTCGCCGGGCGAGATAGGCGAGTTCGCGGTCGATTTCGCGCATGCGCTTGCGGCCATAGATATAGTCGCCGTTTTCTGAACGGTCGCCATTGCCGGCTGCCCAGCTGACTACCTCGACGATGGCCGGGCGCTCGGCACCAAGCAGATGATCGTAGCGCGCGCGCAGGGCGGCCATGCCGGCCGGAGTAATGGGCGGTCCGTCGGGCTTCATTGCTCCGACCTACCCCGGATTGCGCTTGCCCAGGAAGTGGCTGACCGGATTGGCGCCGCGATAGCGCGCGCGGGCCGGGTTCATCGCCTCGTAAACCACCGCGTTTTCCACCACCCGCTGCACATAATTGCGCGTTTCCATCAGCGGGATCCGCTCGATCCAGTCTATCCAGTCGATCTCGCCGCGACGCGGGTCGCCGTTGGCCGACAGCCATCGGTTCACATTGCCCGGCCCGGCGTTGTAGGCGGCGACCGCGAGCGGATAGCTGCCCGCATAAGTGTCCATCATCCGCGCGAAATAGCCGTCGCCCAGCCGGATATTGTAGCTGGTGTCACCGATCAGCGAACCGCTGTCATAATAGAGCCCGAGCTTGCCGGCCTGTTCGCGCGCGGTTCCCGGCATCAGTTGCATCAGCCCGCGCGCCCCGGCATGGCTGACCGCGTTGGCGGCAAACTGGCTTTCCTGCCGGGTAATCGCGTGGACCATCGTCCAGTCGGCGCCGGGCGGGGTCGGGATCAACGGAAAGGCAACCGACCGGAAAATGCCGAAGCCGTCGGTATGCGCGGATTGGCCAAGGATCACCGCCAGATCGCGGCGGCCGATACTGCGGGCGAGATCGGCGACCAGCAGATGATCGGCTTCGGTGACCGCCTGGTCCGAGATTTCGCGGAAAAAGCGCACCGTTGTCTGCCAGTCGAAATCGCGCGCGACCTCGCGGACCGCCGCGGTGAGGGGCTTGGCGTTGAACGCGGCGCGCTCGACAGGGGTGACCAGTCCGGTCGGGGCGGTATTCAACGCAGGCATCGCCCGCCCCAGCCGCTCCAGCGCCAGCATGCCGTAAAACTGATCCGGATAAGCGGCGGCCATCTCGAAATAGCGGATCGCGCCCGCGGTATCGCCGCGCTGGGCGAGGGCGCGGCCGGCCCAGTAGAACCCCTTCGAGCGGGTCTGCGGCGTCTTGGCGGCGGCGCCGTAGCGATAGAACAGTGGCGCGGCGCGGGTTGCATCGCCAAGCGAAGAGAGCGCCCTGCTGCCGCCCAGCCACATCAGCGAAGTGTAATCGTCGCGCAGTTTGAAGCCCAGCTGGCTAACGTCGGTGCCGGGCGCAAAGGCATCGTCGACCGACGCGGCGAGCCGCACCGCGCTGCCGGAATCGGCGCTGCGGGCGCAGTTGAGCAGTTCGGCGATCCATTTCGCCGGATCGAGCGGCGGGGTGGCCGCCGGCGGGCGGGTCAGCAGCAGCTGGGTCACACCGGGATAGTTGCCGCTCTGCCGCAGCTGGCGCACCCGGTTGTAGACATAGCCGGGGTCGCGCATAAGATCGGGGGTCACCGGGATGCCCAGGCTTTCCGGATTATTGCCTTGCAGCAGCGCCAGCCGCGCCATGAATGTATTGCGCGCGGCGGGCGAGACATACGCGATCTGCTGCTGCGCCTGGAACGTTTCGCCGGCCCACAGCAGCGCGTTCATCCGGGCATCGTGGTCGGCCGGGGTGAATGCCCCGCCGTGCAGTGAGAGCAGCGTAACCACCGCCGTTTCGCTCATTGCCCCGCCGCGCCAGGCCTCGACGGCATAGTTGCGCGCCTCAGCCCGACCGGCGCTCGACAGCGCCAGCGCGTAAAGCGCCCGGGCTGGATTGGTTTGGGGCTTCACCCGGTCGAAATAGGCGAGTAGCCGCGGATAATCGACGGTTTCGCGCATCAGCGCCCGTTCGGCATAGGTGCGCAGCTTCATTTCCTCGGGGAAGCCGGGATAGGTCACCAGGAAAGCGGCGTAGTCGGAAAAGCCGTAGCCATCGTTGGCTGTAAGCAGC
>JANMCD010000336.1:0-3776 GCA_031360905.1 Novosphingobium sp. | reverse complement strand
CCGAAAAAATCGGGCGTCGGGTTGCCGGTTGGCACATAGATCAGCCCCAGCGCTTCATCGCCGCTCATCGGAGCCCAGCTGTTGGGCGAGCCTCGGCTGTACCATTGCCCCGGGGGCGGCCCGTGGCGGTTGGCCGGATTCACCGCATCCCACGCCCACGCCATTTTACCGGTGACGACATCGAACGCCCGGATCACGCCGGAAGGTTCGTCGGTGCTCTGGTTGTCGGACATGCCGCCGCCGACGATGATATTGCCGCGCACGATAACCGGCGCGGAACTGATGAAGTAGTAGCCGGGCAGGATCTCGCCCATGCCCTCCTTGAGATCGACGATGCCCGCCTTGCCGAACGACACACAGGGCCGGCCGGTCCGGATGTCCAGCGCGATCAGTTGCGCGCCGAATGTTCCGGTGATGATCCGTTCGGGGCAATCCTGCTGACTGGGATCGGCGTGATAGGCGACCCCGCGGCAAGTCCGGACCGCCGACGCCCCTTCCGGATTTACCTTGGGATCAAACCGCCAAAGTTCATGGCCGGTTTCCGGATCAAGCGCGATGACGATATTGGTTTGGGTACACAGCACCAGCCGGTTGCCGACCATGACCGGGGTGGCCAGAAGCGGGCTTGGCGTGCCCTCCTGCTTGACGCCGGTATGATAAGTCCATGCCACTTGCAGCTTGTCGATATTGGTCTTGTCGACCTGCGCGAGCGGCGAGAAGCGCTGCCCCTCCAGCGTCCGCCCATATTGCGGCCACTCGCCGGGATTGAGGCCGTCGGGAAGCAACTGGGTCGGCCAGGACCGATCCGCAACGGCGTCAGGCCCCGGCTGGAACGCGGCGGTGGCAATCGCCAGCAGGCCCAGCGCGCCCGCAGCGCCCGGCGCGAAAGCCGCCTTGCCGATGGGCCGACGAATCCCCGGCAGCAGGAACAGCAGGCCAAGCACCGCCGGCCCCATCAGTCGGGGCATCAGTTGCCAGCCGTCCAGACCGACTTCGAGCAAGGCCCATGCGAGGGTGGCGGCCAGAAATGCGCCGTAGATCCATGCCGAAAGCGGTTTCGTCCGCCACAGCAGGGCGCTGACCGCCATCACGATCAGGCCGGCGAGCAGATAATAGATCGAACCACCCAGACTGACGAGCTTGACCCCGCCGATAGTCAGCGTCAGGCCGATAACTAAAAAGAACGCAGCCAGCAGCCGCGCGATTATTCTCTTGCCTTCGACCATGCGCCCCTCGCCAGAATTATTGTTATATCCGGATCATTTACGAACCCATCAGGTTTTCGAGCAGAATGGGAGTACTTCTGTCAGCCCAGTCGCGCAGCCATTCCGCGCTCCGGCTTGCCGCGGGATGCGGGATCATCACCGGACGGTAGCTGGCGCAGCCCATGCGTGCCGCTATGCGGCTGCATACATCGATGAAGGGGTCGGTGATGATTACGCTTGCCGGAATGCCACGCTGCTCCATCATCAGCGCGTCGATCAGGCTGCAAGAACTGCACGCGCCGCAATCGCCAAGGCCGGTCAGTACCAGATCGGCTTCCGCCGCAAGCCGGTCGGCAATGTCGTTGTCCAACGGAGAGCCCGCTGACGGCTTGGAGTGAATCGTTACTGATGCCACGGGGAAGTGGCGGTTCAGCGCTTCGGTCATGTAGGTCAGCAGTTCGGTAGTACGCGGCTTGCCGTTGTTGACCAGCACGATGCGTGCGCCGCCGGCGAGCGGACTGCGTTTGGCCAGCGCGATCTGCTCTTCGGGCGCCGCCGCGGGAACCGGGCGATAGACCTGGATGGTCGCCATGAAACTGTCTCCTTGTGGCTATCGCCGTAGCGCAATGGTCGAGAGATCGATTTCGCAGGAATCGGGCCCACAATCGGGCAGCGCCTCGTCTGCCGGACGAACCCGACGCGTCACCGCCTTGCCGTGCTTGGCCGGAAAGACCGAGGGGATGAATGCAGACCAGCCTGCGCCATGGCCGCCGGCGGTGACGAGTAGCAGGTCCTCAGCCTTTTCGAAAGTGGGATAGGTCCCATCCGCAGCCGCGGGCAGATAGTGGTGGTCGCCCGGCTTCTCGACGATGACGCCCGCGGCTTCGACCTCCGCGCCGCTCACCCGCGACTCGCGCATGAGGAAATCAACAATCTGCTCATGGGTCCAACCCGCGTCGCGCAGGACAAAGCAATGCTCTGGTCCGAGGACGACTATGCCCTGGCCTGCCTTGCCGACGATGACTGAGCCGGGCGGCTTCATCAGCGAAGCAAAACTGCGCAGCAGTCCTGCGGGATCGCCGTTGGTGAAGTTCGCGATCTGCCGCGGTCCCTCGCTCGCCATGACGGTGACAGTCGTGTCTTCCGCCTCGTACCCGAGTTGGACGCGCAACGGCCGCCATGGCTGCGTCGGTTCGTCCTCGGCAAAGCAGAAGGTATACTTCGCGGGCGTGGCCATGCTGGATTCGTCCTGCACGCTGCGGCGCGCACCGATCACGTTCATTGCGACCAGCCGCACTGCGCGGCCGATAGTCGCGTTGGCGCGGTTGCCGGGACCGAATAAGTTCGACGTGGCATTCATCCCGATCTCTGCCGCCATTGGTCCACTGACAACGATACATGCGGCTCCGCCGCTGGTGCTGGTCAGCACCCCGTTCGCATTCCATGCCGGATCAAGCATGGCGCGCAGTGCGGCAAGCACCACCGGAAAATAGGCCGGCAGACACCCTGCCATCACTGCGTTGACTGCGGATAACCCGGCTGTCACCGTCCTATTTCGAGCAGGGACGCTGCCCAGGATCTCGTCTTCGGATACGCCACCACCGGCCAGCATGGCTGCCACGCGGTCCAGCGTCGGTGGGATGACGGGCAGGCCGTCGGTCCAATCCTGCTGCATGAAGAAATCAAACGCCGAAGCTTCATCTACTTCTAGAATTTCCATGGCGCATCCTATAACCCGTTACGTTTGAGGATAACTGCGCTGCACTCAAGCAGGCGCGAAAGGACGCATGTCGAAATAATCGCGCCATGCGGCAATGCGATGGCCTTCAACTTCGAAAATTCCCATGACGCGAATTGCGGACAACACCTTGTCGTTCTTGTCCCGCAGGTAATCGATCCGTTCGGTAAGGACCTTGTTGCCGGTCACGGCGATCGCCAGCATGTCGATGGTGATGTGATCGAGCCCGGGAAGGAAATTGTCGATCAAATTCAAGGCGTCGTCCCGGGTCGTGGTGTGGGTCAGGTCGACATTTTCGTATACAATATCGTCTGCAAGGTAATCATGGAACGACTTGCGCAACGTTTCAACACCTCCCGCCCAGGCTCCCAGGAATTCGGTCACGATCTGCTCAGGATTCTTGGTCATGGCATCTCTCCTCGATTAATGTTTTCTGATTGACGCAGGTGCGGATCCCCCGCCGGTGTCGAATTAGAAAGTCAGGGGCAGTGCGCAGTGGCCTTCTAGGACGTTGTCGCGATGCTCGATCAGTATTGGGTCCACCGCATCCCCGAGATCAGCTCCCATAGCCTGGCCCATTTCACGGTAGGCGTCGGGCATAGGACAATGCTCATGGCGGATGGGGAAAACCAGAGTCGAGAAAGTGGTCCAGTAGATATCGGCAGCGGTGAGCGAGTCCCCGACGAGGTAGCGGGATCCGCGCTGGCGACTGGCTCGAAGACGGGTCGACAGCAGATTCAGAATAGCCTCCATACGGTTTTTCGCCTGAGCAGCGCTGCTCGAAGGGTCGCCATAGCGGAACTGCATGATGTCCACCTGTTCGCGACTCAGGA
>JANMCD010000318.1:0-2627 GCA_031360905.1 Novosphingobium sp. | reverse complement strand
CTTCTGCTGCCGCGACGGCAGCGTGCCATCACCAGTCAGTTCGGCGAGGACCTGCGACAGCATTGCGCCATCCAGCCGATGAGCGCGATCGACCGCGCCGAGCAGCAGCAGCCGGTTGACGATCTGGTTGATCCGCCGCGGCACCCCGCCCGATGCCTTGTGAAGCATGGCGAAGATGGCGGGAGCGAACGTGGGATTGCCCGTCCAACCGACGCAATTCAGGCGATGTTCGATATAGGGCTGCACTTCCTGCGCCTCCATCGCCTCGAGATGATGGGCAGCGATCACCCGCTGGCGCAGCTGTTCGAGTTCGGGATGTTCAAGCAGGGTTTCGCGGAATTCAGGCTGACCGAGCAGCAATGTCTGTAGCAGCGGATGCGCGCCGAGCTGGAAGTTTGACAGCATGCGCAGCTCTTCGAGCGCGCCGATCGACAAGTTTTGCGATTCATCGACGATCAGCAGGCAACGCCGCCCAGCGCGCGCTTCCTCGTGAAGGAAGGATTCGATTGCTCCAAGCGCCGCCGCCTTGTCATGACCATGAACCGGCAAACCGAATGCCTGCGCCGCGATATGCACCAGTTCCTCGCCGTCAAGCTTGCTGGTGACCACCTGCGCCACCGTTTGCCGGGACAGATCGATCGTCGCCATCAGATGCGCGACCAAGGTCGACTTTCCCGCCCCCACCTCGCCGGTGATGACAATGAAACCCTCGCCCTGCGCCAGGCCATAGCCGAGGTAGGACAACGCCTTGCGGTGGGTCAGACTTTCAAAATAGAACGCCGGGTCTGGCGTCAGCTGAAAGGGACGTCCCTTCAGGCCGTAAAAATCGTCGAACATCATATGCCTCCGCAAGGCTCAGAAACTATAGCGAACGCCAACCAGGGCGGACGCGGCCCAAATATCTTCGAGTAAATCCTGACGACTGATCCCCTGGATCCCCAGCGCCGCTGTCGCACGAAAATGCTCGGTGAGGTTACGGTCATAAGAGACTGCTGCGCCGAACGCCGTCGCTGTGCCATCCAAGGCCGATCCGCTTTGGAACCAATTGGCGAAAACCTCGGCTCCGATGCTCGACTGCCGGTCGAGCCGGGCATGAAGATTGCCCGTTAGCCAGATGTTTTCGTCGATCATTCCATTGGCGATAGCGAGCACGGTTCCCGGCGCGGCGATGAATTTGCGCCGGTCATAGCCGCCGCCGAGTCCGGCCTGGATGCGGCCAAGATCGATCGTGTAGCTGGCCATCACGCCGCGGGCGCGAAAGGTTGCGGACCGCAGCGAACCCAGCGCGTCGGCCAGGCAGTTGCCCTTTTCGAGCGCGGCGACGCAGCCCGAAATGTCGCCCGACAGCGGATTGCGGACCACCTCGAACTCGGCCGGAAGCCCGGCCAGCGCACGGTTCAATTGGCCGCCAAATCCCGCAACATTGTCGTAAACCGCGATATTGAGCGCGCTGCGATCATTCGGCGCGTAGGAAAAGCTGCCGTAATAGGTGGTCCCGCCGTAGCGGCGTCCGACATGCGCTTCCAGCTGAGTGCGGCGGCTGGGCCGCCAGATGACGCCGGCATCCCATATCAAGCCGCTGACGTGATAAGCCAGCACGCGCGGCGAACTCTGATCGGTGATCAGACGCCCGCTGGGTCCGACAACGGGATCGCCTTGCGCATCGCGCAGCGCATCGCGGCTCGAAATCTCAACGTCCTCGTAACCGACACCGCCGACTAGTGCGAAGTCATAGGAAAGCGGCACGGTGATGTCGGCGCGCGCGTGGAAATCCTCGACCCGTTGATCGAGATTGGAGATTTCCTCACGGCTATAGCCTGCCCCGGCGCCGACACCGACCGGTAAGCCTTTGCCGGGGCGAATGCCCGCATGGAACCGGGCGTCATGCACCGTGCTTTCGTCGAACACGTCCAGGCCCGGATTGCCGGTACCGCTTACGCTTCCGCCCAGACCCGGCGCTTCGACCTTCGAATAGCCGGCACGGTAGCCGGCATCCAGTTTGACGTTTCCGGCATGGGTGCTGAGCGACGGACCGGCGTAAACCGAATATATCCGGCCCTCCCCCTGTTCGCCGCCGAACGGGCCCAGCACTGCGGCGCCATTGCCGTCCAGCTTGGTGCGGGCAGCGAGCGCGCCGGCCTCGATCCGCAGGACATGCGGCACGACTGCGGCGGAAACCCGCGCAATGCCACTGATCGTGTCGCCGTCTGAAGCGCGGCCGCCCCAGCCGATCCGGCGTTCGTAACGCAGCGACAGCGATGCCTGATTGTTGCGCCCGGCGATATTCGCATCGACGCCGACTGCCAGCCTTGAATAGGTCAGGGTCTCATGACCAGGCGACAATTCGGCAGTGGCGAGCTGCGCTGCCTCGATATAGGGCTCGATGTGGATGCCTTGGCGGCCGGCGCGGCGGGTTCCGCGATGCCCGCCGCCATGCGCCTCGCCGCCCTTGGACGAGGCATCGGCGGCACCTGCAGGAGTCTTGGCCGGCGCAGCGCTCGGCAAGGTCCAGATCAGGCAGGCGGCAATCGCCGCGACCGCTTTGGAAAAGCGCCGGTTCATCGTCATCCGCCGTAACCGTAATAGGAACCGAAGCGGCGGCCGCTCGGGCTGAAACTGGATGCGTT
>JANMCD010000305.1:0-1955 GCA_031360905.1 Novosphingobium sp. | reverse complement strand
GCGCATCCGTGCCTTCCATGAGGCACAGCGGCCCACTGACAGCGACGCGGTCGACGCCGCCGGGGTTCGCCTGGGCTCGCGCTGGCGGGCGGTGGACGCGGCGGGCATCTACATTCCCGGCGGCCGCGCAGCCTATCCCTCGTCGCTGCTGTTGAATGCAATTCCTGCGCTGGTTGCGGGAGTTGAGCGGCTGGTTGCGGTCAGCCCGACCCCGAAGGGCGTGATCAACCCGCTGGTGCTCGCCGCCGCGCATATCGCCCAGGTGGATGAAATCTGGCGGATCGGCGGGGCGCAGGCGATTGCCGCACTCGCCTATGGCACGACGCGCATCGCCCCGGTCGACGTCGTTACCGGGCCGGGCAATGCCTGGGTCGCCGAAGCGAAACGCCAGCTTTACGGCGTGGTCGGCATCGACATGGTCGCCGGGCCGAGCGAAATTCTGGTGATCGCCGACGGACGGAACGATCCCGACTGGACCGCAGCCGACCTGCTCAGCCAGGCCGAGCACGATCCGGTCGCGCAGTCGATCCTGATCACCGACGATCCGCGGTTTGCCGACACGGTGGCGGACCGCATCGGCGTCGAACTCGCCATGCTGCCGACCGCGCGGGTCGCGGCGGAGAGCTGGAACACGCACGGGGTGATCATAGAAGTTGCCAGCCTCGAGGAAGCGCCGGCCCTCGCCAATGCGCTTGCGGCCGAGCATGTCCAGCTGGCGGTAGACAATCCCGAAGCCCTGTTCGGCGCCATCCGCCATGCCGGCTCGGTGTTCCTCGGCCGGATGACGCCGGAAGCGGTCGGCGATTACGTCGCCGGGCCGAACCATGTGCTGCCGACCGGACGCCGGGCGCGGTTTTCCTCCGGCCTGTCGGTGCTCGATTTCATGAAGCGCACCAGCTTCATCGAGCTGGACGAGCCGGCGCTGCGCGCCATCGGCCCGGCCGCCATCGCGCTCGCCGAAGCCGAGGGACTGCCGGCCCACGCCCGCTCGATCGAGGTGAGGCTGGGGATATGAAGGCTGCCACAGGCAAGCGACAGGCGCGCGCCGCCGCCCGCCTTGCTGCGGTGCAGGCGCTGTATCAGCACGAAATGGAAGCGACGCCGACCGCGCGCTTGCTCGACGAATTTCATCAGCACCGCCTCGGCGCCGAGATCGACGAGGACCAGTATGCCGAAGCCGAGCGCGCGTTTTTCGACGATGTCGTAAGTGGCGCGCTCGCCCGGCGCGAGGAAATCGACGGACTGCTGGCCGGCAGGCTGGCCGAGGGCTGGAAGCTCGAACGGCTCGACCGGACCATGCTCCAGATCCTGCGCGCCGGCACCTACGAACTCCTCGCCCGCGCCGATGTGCCGACTGGCACCGCAATCAGCGAATATGTCGATGTCGCCCACGCCTTCTTCGACGCGCGCGAGGCCAAATTCGTCAACGGCGTGCTGGATGCGGTAGCGAAGGCGGTGCGCTGACCAACGAACTCGCTTTTATCGATGCCCTGCGCAAACTGGCGCAGCATCCCGCCGCGCGCGGGCTGGAGGACGATTGCGCGGTGCTCGAAATTGGCGGCGAGGCGCTGGTGCTCACCCATGATGCAATGGTCGAGGGGGTGCATTTCCTCGCGGGGCAGGATCCGGCCGATATCGCCTGGAAGCTGGTGGCGGTGAACATGTCCGACCTCGCCGGCAAGGGCGCAGAGCCGCTAGGGGTGCTGCTCGGCTATATGCTGAGGGCCGGCGATGCCCGCTTCCTCGCCGGGCTGGAGGAGGCGCTCGCCGCTTTTGGCGCGCCGCTGCTCGGCGGCGATACGGTCTCAGGCCGAGGCCCGCAGGTGCTTGGTTTGACCGCGATCGGGCGGGCAACGCACCGGCCCGTGCCCTCGCGCAGCGGGGCGAAACCGGGCGACGGGCTGTGGATCACCGGACCGGTCGGCGCGGCGATGCTCGGGCTGGAAGCCCTGCGC
>JANMCD010000295.1:0-1535 GCA_031360905.1 Novosphingobium sp. | reverse complement strand
CGGACCGGCAGGGCCGCGACGTCTGCGCTCGGTTGAGCTGCTACTACCGCTGCCGCCCTATCCTCAGCCTTGGCCTTGGCCTTGGCCTTGCCCGTGGTTACACTCACTGCCATCAGCCCGCCCTAGCGGCGGTGACCATCGGTATAGATGGTGATGTGGCTCGAAAGCCCCGCAATTAACTGGCGGGGGCTGACCTCATCGATTGTAATACGCACCGGCACGCGCTGAGTGACCTTGACCCAATTGCCGGTGGCATTCTGTGCGGGAAGCACCGAAAACTCGCTGCCCGTGCCGGCGCCGATCAAGGCGACATGGCCTTTGAGGGCCAGGTCGGGGTAAGCATCGAATTCGATCCGCGCGGCCTGACCGACCTGCATTTTTGCCAACTCGGTTTCCTTGAAATTGGCTTCGACATAGCTGGTTGCGTTGGCAACGATCGTCACCACTGGCAGACCGCTGACAAGCTGCTGTCCTATAAGCAGACGGTCAGCCTGGGTTATGCGGCCAGACATAGGCGCCCTGACCACAGTGCGCGCGAGGTTGAGATCCGCTGCGCTGCGCTGGGCGCGGGCTGCGGCTATGGCCGGAAGCACGCCGGGCACTTGCGAGCCGGTTGCCAGCTTGGCGCGTGCTTCGACTTGCTTGGCCTGGGCCAGGCGCAATTCCTCGCGTGCCTGGGCGAGCTGATGCTGTGCCGCTTCGTAATCGGCTCGCGTGGTAAATCCACGGCTCCACAAGGCGCGCTGCCGTTCATTGCGTGCTTGCGCATAGCCGATATCCTCGCGGGTTGCGGCAATATCGGCGCCGGACATATCCGAGGAACTGGCCAAGGCGGTAGCATTGGCCTGGGCGGCGGCGATTGCTGCATCCGCGTGGGCAATCTGAATGCGATATGGCATGGGATCGATAGTGAAGAGTACATCGCCCGCCTTGACCTGCTGGCCTTCGCGTACCGCAACCAAGACAATTTTCCCGCCGACTTCGGCACTGACCGAAACCTTGTCCTGCTGGACATAGGCATTGTCGGTCGAAACCTTGCCCTGCAGACTCCGCCAATAGTACAATGTTCCGCCAATCACGAGCAGCGGAACAATCGCCATGACTATGATCCGCCGCCAGCGGCCAGCGGCTTTCGGGTTCGTCGGAGTGGTTTGCTGTAACGCCGGAGTCTCTACGGAATCCAAGTCACTCAGGTCGATCTGGGGGTTGCCATCAGCCACGCGACGCTGCCGCTTCGATGCCGCGCCGGGACAAGTTTACCCGCAGCCTTTCCAGCAGTCGTCGAAGCGTCGCTCGCTCGGCCGGTTCGATGCCGTCGAGTGCTTCCTCGATTATCATGTCGGCAAGCGGGCGCAGCTGGGCGAGCAAATCGTGGGCCTTGGGTGTCAAATACAGATTCCACGAACGGCGGTCGGCAATATCGGAACGACGCTCCACCAGGCCAGCTTCCTGCAGCCGGTCGATCATCCGGCAAACGGTGATCGGTTCCACATCCAGATACTCGGCGAGCTTGCCCTGATTAACGCCTTCGTGCC
>JANMCD010000293.1:0-2348 GCA_031360905.1 Novosphingobium sp. | reverse complement strand
CAGCCCGGGGATCGCGTGCAGCCCTTCGGCGCAGGCGCGGAAGCTGCCGACGCCGGGCAGCACGATCCGGTCCGCCGCGCGCACGACATAGGGATCGGACGTGACCGAGACGTTTTCGGCGCCCGCCGCCTTCAGCGCATTCGCCACCGAATGGAGATTTCCCGCGCCGTAATCGACCAGCGCCAGAGTGTCAGTCATAGCCAGTGTCAGTCATAGCCAGTGTCAGTCATGGCGAATCTCAGCCACCCAGGATGCCTTTCGTCGAGGGTACGGAACCCCCTTTGCGCGGATCGCGTTCCACGGCCTGGCGCATGGCGCGGGCAAAGCCTTTGAAAATGCCTTCGATGATATGATGGTTGTTGGCGCCGTAGAGCAGCTCGACATGCAGGGTGATGCCCGCAGCTTGTGCGATCGAATGGAACCAGTGCTGGAACAGCTCGGTGTCCATTTCGCCCAGCCGGGGCTGGCTGAAGCCGGCGTTCCACACCAGCCACGGGCGCCCGGATATATCGAGCGTCACCCGCGCCAGGGTTTCGTCCATGGGCGAATAGGCAATGCCGTAGCGCCCGATCCCGGCCTTGTCGCCCAGCGCCTGGGCGATGGCCTGGCCGATGGCGATGGCGCTGTCTTCGGTGGTGTGATGCTGGTCGACGTGGAGGTCGCCCGCGATCCGGCAGTCGATGTCGATCAGCGAATGGCGGGCGAACTGCTCGATCATGTGATCGAGGAAGCCAATGCCGGTCGAGATGGCATAGGCTCCCGAGCCATCGAGGTTCACTTCGACGGCGATATCGGTTTCACTGGTCTTGCGGGCGATCCGGCCAATTCGTGCAGAAAGTGTTGGGCGCATCGCTGGCCTATAGACCCGGTCGCAACGGAATCAATCATATGCCGGTGACAATCGGGTGGCTCAAGCGTTCTATGAGCTTGACAAGCACACCGCCAAGGCCACTTGGAAGTGCCATGAGTGATGAAGCACCCGACAGTCTGATCCCTTACGACGAGATCGTGCAGGAAGCCCTGCGCGCCGTGGTCGGCCGGGTACTGGGCCAGATCGTGACCTCTGGCGGGCAACTGCCCGGCAATCACCATTTCTACATCTCCTTCAAGACCGGCGGGCCGGGCGTCTCCCTGCCTGCCCACCTCAAGGAACGCTTCCCGGACGAAATGACAATCGTTCTGCAGAACAAGTACTGGGATCTTGCGGTCGGGGACGGGACTTTCACTGTCGGGCTGACATTCAACCAAATACCGGCCAAGCTGACGATCCCGTTCGACGCGATCACCGCCTTCGTCGATCCTGCCGTCGATTTCGGGCTGCAGTTTCAGGCTGTGGCCTCCCAGGATGAGCCGGCACCCCATGTCGCGGCGGAGAACGACGCGCCGGAACTGACCTCGCCTGTCGGCGTTCCTCCTGAAGATGACGGATCCAATGTCGTCACGATCGATTTCAACCGCAAGAAATAGGGGCCGCGCGCTCCGCTGGCGAGGGTAGCATGGCGAAGAGTGGCTTACGCAAGAGCGCGGACAAGGTGACGCAGGCGGTCAAGGAAGCGCCCGCACCCAGCCCCAATCCGATGACCAACATCGTGATCGCCGATATCGCCCTGCGCAGCGGCGGTCAATTGCTGCGCCATGCGGTCGAGCGCACGCTGCTTGGCGCGAAATACAGCAAGGGTACAGCGCGGGACATCGTCAAGGGCCGCTCGATGACGCAGACGCTGGTGAGCACGGCATTGGCGCGTCTCGCCACCCGCTCGATCCCCGGCGCGTTGCTGATCGGCGGGGGGATGCTGGCCAAGAGCCTGTTCGACCGGCGCAAGTCGCGCGGCCAGGCCAAGGCGGAAGGCGATCAGGCGGTGGCGGAGCAGGTTGAGCGCGCGCGAAACGAGCAAGCCTGAATCCGCTTGATTTGCGCGCCGTGTCTGCGCATCTGCGGCCATGGCAACGCCGCCCCAACCCGCTGAGGCAATCACCGCAACCTCGTCTCGCCGGGGGCTGATGTTCGTCCTGTCCTCACCTTCTGGGGCCGGCAAAACGACGATATCGCGCCGGCTGCTGAAGCATGATGCGGAAATTCGCATGTCGGTTTCGGTTACCACCCGGCCGATGCGGCCCGGCGAGGTCGACGGCAGCGACTATCACTTCCGTGAGCAATCCCAATTCGACGCCATGGTGGCAAAAGACGATTTCCTAGAATGGGCGCAGGTTTTCGGCAACAGCTATGGTACGCCGCGCGCTGCGATTGCCGAGGGGCTGGAGCGGGGCGTGGACTTCCTGTTCGACATCGACTGGCAGGGCACGCAACAGCTTTACCAGCGCGCCGGCAGCGATGTCGTGCGCGTTTT
>JANMCD010000271.1:0-4209 GCA_031360905.1 Novosphingobium sp. | reverse complement strand
GGATGGTCGATTCGGCCGAGCTTTATCAGCGCGATCCGCTGGCCCGCCCCTATGTGTTGAAGCCGGTCAACGAAGGTTCCTCGGTGGGCGTCGCCATCGTCACCGATGGCGGCCATTACGGCAATCCGATAAGCCGCGAGGCCAAGGGACCGTGGCAGGAGTTCGAGCGGCTGCTGGCCGAACCCTTCATCCGCGGCAAGGAGCTGACCACTGCGGTGCTGGGTGACCGCGCCCTTCTGGTGACCGAACTCAGGCCCAAATCCGGCTTCTATGATTTCGACGCCAAATATACCGACGGCATGACCGAACATGTCTGCCCGGCAGACATCCCCGACGAAATCACCGAGGCCTGCAAGGACTTCGCCCTGCGCGCGCACCGCATTCTCGGCTGCCGGGGCGCCACCCGCTCCGATTTCCGCTGGGACGATGAACGCGGCATCGAGGGGCTGTTCCTGCTCGAAGTCAACACCCAGCCCGGCATGACATCGCTCAGCCTCGTGCCCGAACAGGCGAAACACCTGGGCATGGATTACGCCGATCTGGTCGAGGCGATTGTCGCCGACGCGCTGGAGCACGCGGGCGCGGGCAAGGCGGCACCATGACCGCCCGCACAGTCAAGCGCCGCAGCCCCAACGCGCGCCAGACCGCAGGCGCGCAGGCCAAGGCGCGCAAGGTCAAGGCGGCGAAGGCGAAGACCGGCTCGCTGCTGGCCCTCGTCATGGCGTGGGTGCCCCTGAACGAGAATCAGCTGCACAAGCTGTTTCTCGCGCTGATCCTGGGCGTTGCGGTCGCCCTGGCGGCAATCGTCGCGGTGGCTGCCGGCGTTCCCGCGCTGGCCCGGCAGCAGATTGCCGCCGCCGCCGCCAAAACCGGGTTCGCGGTGCGCCGGGTCGAGGTTCGCGGGGTCAAGCGGCTGAATGAGCTCAAGGTCTACGAACGCGCGCTGGCCCAGCGCAATCTGGCGATGCCGCTGGTCGATGTCGCTGCACTTCGGGCCGAACTCATTGAGCTTTCCTGGGTGCAGGACGCGCGGGTTTCGCGGCAGCTGCCCGATACGCTGGTGATCGATATCGTCGAGCGCAAGCCGCACGCGGTGCTGCGCATGCCCGACCATCTGGTGCTGATCGATGAAACCGGCCATCCGCTCGAGCCGATCTCGTCGGCGGGCGCCAAAGGCAAGCTTATCCTGTCGGGGCTCGAAGTCGGCAAACAGGTCGGCACGCTGTCGGCGCTGCTGGATGCTGCCCCGGCGCTGCGGCCGCAAGTGCGCGAGGCGGCCTGGCTTGGCAATCGCCGCTGGAATCTCGTGTTCAAGACCGGCCAGGTGCTGGCCCTGCCTGAGGGCGAAAAGGCCTCGGCCGCCGCGCTGGTTTCGTTTGCCCGGCTCGATGGCACCAACCGGCTGCTCGGCGGCAAGGTGGCGGCCTTCGACATGCGCGCGCCCGACCGCATCACCATGCGCATTCCCGGCCGGGCCGAGCGCGAATTGAAGGACATCGCGGCCGCCAAATTGGCATCCGCAGCCAAGACCGCTTCCATATCTGCAGCGGCTTCGGCTGCCAAATCCGCATCCGCAGCATCGTCGCAGGAGCAGCACTGATGGCAACGCCGCGCATCACCCGCGTGTTCGGCGCGGTCAACATTGGCTCGTTCCGCATTTCGGCGATGATCGCCGGACTTTCCGAGACCGGCGAGATGATCGTGCTCGGCTCCGGCCACCGCGCGGCGCAGGGCATCAGGCGCGGCTATGTCACCGACATGGCGGCGGCGACTTACGCCGTGCGCGATGCCATCGAACGAGCCGAGAAGATGGCCAACACCAGCATTTCGAGTGTCTGGATCGGTTGCTCGGGCGGCGGCCTCGCCAGCCAGATCGCCCAGGTCGAAGTCGATATGGGCGGACGGCGGATCGAGCAGGACGATATCGACCAGCTGCTGGTAGCCGCGCGCGATGTCATCCAGCCCGACGGCCGGATGGTGCTGCACGCCCAGCCGGCGCATTACACGCTCGACGGGGCCAATGGGGTCGGCGATCCCAAGGGGCTGCATGCCGAGCGGCTCGGCGTCGACATCCACGTCATGCTGGCCGAGGGCGCGCCGGTGCGCAACATCACCGAGGCCGTGCAGAACGCGCATCTCCAGGTCGAGGCGGTGGTCGCCTCGCCGGTCGCGGCGGGCCATGCCTGCCTCACCCCCGAGGAACGCGATCTCGGGGTGGCGCTGGTCGAGATGGGCGCGGAAGTGACCAATGTTTCGGTGCATGGCTCGGGCATGCTGCTCGGCATGACCACGATACCGGCGGGTTCGGCCGATATAACCGATGCCATCGCCTCGGCCTTTGGCATCCGCCGGTTCCAGGCCGAAAGGCTGAAATGCGTCAACGGCTCGGCCCTTGCCAGCCCGGCCGACCACCGCGAGATGATTCCGGTCAATGCGCCGGGCGAGGAAGCAAGCGGCCCGCTGGCGCGGCATGCCGACGACAAGAACCGGATTCCCCGCGCCGAACTGGTATCGGTGATTACCGGCCAGCTCGGTCAACGGATGGAACATATTTCAAAAGCGTTGAAGAGCCTTGGCTTCAACGGCCAGCGCGGACAGCAGATCGTGCTGACTGGAGGGGGCGCCGAGCTGGTCGGGATCGCCGATTATGCCCAGGCGGCGCTTGGCCGGCCGGTTCGGATCGGCAGTCCGCCGCGCCTTTCCGGCCTTGCCGAGGGCCATGCCAAGCCGGGCTTTGCGACGCTCGCGGGTCTTGTCCTCTATGCCGCCGCCGATCCGGTCGACATCCGGGCGGTCCGCGGCGGGGTACAGGCATCGGTCCGCTACGGTGGAGCAGGACTGGTAAACCGCGTCTATCGGGCGGTGCGGGAGTATTTTTAATCGGTCGCAGGTCAGTGTGGTCTGTGGACAAAGGTTCAACCAGCTTTGATTCGCCGAGTCGAAGCGTGCAAAGTCGCAGGATCAGGGGAGTTTTTCTTCGCGTGCCTGTCAGGAGTGAGCGAGATGAGCATTAATATCGGGCCACCGGCGATCGACGAGCTGAAGCCGCGCATCGCGGTGATCGGGGTCGGCGGTGCGGGGGGTAACGCGATCGCCAATATGATTGCAGCCGAAATCGAAGGTGTCGACTTCCTGGTCGCCAATACCGATGCCCAGGCGCTCAACAATTCGATCGCCGAACATCGTATCCAGCTTGGGCCCGATATAACCCAGGGACTCGGCGCCGGGTCGCGGCCCGAAGTCGGCCGGGCGGCAGCGGAAGAGACCCTGCCCGAGATCGAACGGGTGCTGGACGGCGTCCATATGTGCTTCATCGCCGCCGGCATGGGCGGGGGCACAGGCACCGGCGCCGCACCGGTTATCGCCAAGGCCGCGCGTGATCGCGGCGTGCTGACCGTGGGCGTCGTCACCAAGCCATTCCTGTTCGAAGGCACCCGCCGGATGCGCGCGGCCGAGGCCGGGATCGAAGAGCTTCAGAAGCACGTCGATACGCTGATCGTCATTCCCAACCAGAACCTGTTTCTGATTGCGAAGGCGGAAACCACTTTCAAGGAAGCGTTCCAGCTTGCCGACGAAGTGCTCCAGCAGGGCGTGCGCTCGATCACCGACCTGATGGTGATGCCCGGGCTGATCAATCTCGACTTCGCCGACGTGCGCTCGGTGATGGGCGAGATGGGCAAGGCGATGATGGGCACTGGCGAGGGCAGCGGCGAAAACCGTGCGCTTGAGGCGGCGGAAAAGGCGATCGCCAACCCGCTGCTCGACGGCGTTTCGATGCAGGGCGCCAAGGGGGTGATCATTTCGATCATCGGCGGCGAGGACATGCGGCTGCTCGAGGTTGACGAGGCGGCCAATCACATCCGCGAACTGGTTGATCCGCAGGCCAACATTATCTGGGGATCGGCGTTCAATCCTGATTTGCAAGGCAAGATCCGGGTTTCGGTGGTCGCGACGGGGATCGAGCAGAGTGCGGCGCATGTTGAGGAGGCGCACCGCCCGCTCAATCTCGGCTTGTCGCGCGGTCCAGCGCGGCCGGCAGCGCCCGCCCTTGTTCCGGTCCAGTCGTTGTTTGAACCTGCGCCGAAGCCTGAGCAGGAGCTTGAGGTCGAACCGGAAATTCCTGGTGATTCCGGCCTTGGCGTTGCTACCGCGCTGGCGCCTGATTTGCCCAATCCCGATCCCGATCTCGTTTCCGTTGCCAACGGCGGC
>JANMCD010000244.1:0-13603 GCA_031360905.1 Novosphingobium sp. | reverse complement strand
CCGCCTTGCCTTCGAGCTGGACCTGTTCTCCGCGCTGCAGCAGCACCATGACGAGGATGCCGAATATGCGCGGCGCAAGGGCAGAACCGACAGCGTGCGGCTCTGGGCGGTCGGCCAGGCCGCAGCGGTGCAACGCTCGCTGAGCCTGTTCACCAATGCCACCCTCGCCAATGAAGGCATCTTCCCCGAATTCACCTTCTACGACTGCCACAGCTGCCACCGCCAGATCGATGACCGGCCCGACCGCAGGCGCAGCTTCGAGACCAACCCCGGCCGGCCGATTCCGTTCGGCATGCCGCCCTACAACGACGAAAACATCATCATGCTCTCGGCAGTCGCGCAGGCGCTGGCGCCGGGCCATGCCGCCAGATTCGATGCCGCCAGCCGCAATTTCCACGCAGCGATGGGCGCGGGCAGGAGCCAGGCCGTCGCCGCTGCCGGCCGGCTCGATGCCGCAGCCGGCGCGCTTTCGGGCGCACTCGCGCAGGGCCATGGCGGCGGCGAGAGCGCCTTCACCGTGATCGCCGCCATCTCCGGCAGGGCGATTTCGCCGCGCTTCACCAACTATGCCGGCTCCGCCCAGGCGGTGATGGCGGTCGATACGCTGCTCAATGCGCTGGTGCGGCAAGGCCGGATCACCGTGGGAGCAGCCGCCGGCATTCGCACGCATATCAACCGTAGCTATGCTGCGGTTGGCAGTCCGGCGACCTATAATCCTGCGGCGTTCCGGGCATCGCTTGGCGAGGCGGCACGCAGTATCGAGGCGCTTCGCTGATGCGCGCCTGGCACAGCTATCTCGCCCCTGTGGTCCTGCTGCTGGCGGCTTGCGGCGGGGGGGGCGGCGGTTCACCGGGCGGCGGCAGTTCCTCCGGCGGGGGAGGCACGCCGGGCGGCGGATCGGGCGGCGGCGCGCTCACGTCCAGCTTTACCGCGCCCGCACAGGAGGCGCTGAGCGTCAGCGATGTCCAGCGGGTTATCGCTCAGACGGCGGCACAGGCGACAGCTGACAGCCAACCGGCCGTCATCGCGGTGGTCGACAGGGTCGGCAATGTCCTTGCGCTGCTGCGCATGACTGCCGCGCCGGCCAGTGCGCGCATTCCCGATGCGCCCGATGGTTCGCGCCAGGATGCACAGGGGCTCGACGTTCCCGCTGAGGCTGCCGCCATCGCCAAGGCTATCACGGGCGCCTATCTGTCGAGCAGCGGCAACGCCTTTTCCACGCGCACGGCGAGCATGATCGTCCAGCAGCATTTCCCGCCTGCGCCCTCCACCGCCGGGCTGGAGAGCGGACCCTTGTTCGGCGTGCAGTTCAGCCAGCTGCCCTGTTCGGACCTTTCCGCCCGAATTGCTACCGGAACGGCGGGTTTGATCGGGCCCAAGCGCTCGCCGCTCGGCCTTGCCGCCGATCCGGGCGGCTTCCCGCTGTACAAGAACGGCGTGGTCGTCGGCGGGGTTGGCGTCTTGACGGACGGGGTCTACGGCTTCGATGCCAACGTCCTCGATGTCGACCGCGACGCGGATGAGCGCATTGCCCTGGCCGGCACGCTGGGCTTCGAAGCGCCCGAGGCGATCCGGGCCAACCGCATCTCCGTCGATGGCACCTTGCTGCGCTATTCCGACACCGAATATGCCAGTATCGCCGCTGTTTCGGGCGCGAGCTATGCCGCGACGGTCCCGGCGCTGGGTCAACTGGTGGCGCTGACCGGCTATTACCCGGTGGCCGCAATCCAGGCGGGCGCGGCCTATGGCAGCGAAGCATCGGGGGTGCGGCGCGCGAGTTCCGCCGAATTCAACCATCCCGACGCCTTCATCCTGACCGATGGCGCGGGTGCGGGCCGCTATCCTGTTCGCGCCGGGACCGATGCCGCCGAGGTCGGCACCGCGATCAGCGCCAGCGAGGCCAGGGCCCTGCTCGAACAGGCATTTACCGTGATGGCCCGCGCCCGCGCGCAAATCCGCCAGCCGCTCGACAGCCGGGCGCAGGTGACGATCTCGCTGGTCGATACCCGCGGCGTGGTTCTGGGGATCGTCCGCGCACCCGATGCCCCGCTCTTCGGCATCGACGTCAGCCTGCAGAAGGCCCGCACCGCCGCCTTCTTTTCGGGCGCCAATGCAGGCGCCAATCTGCTGGCCGACCCCAGCGGCGATGTGCGCGGTTTCGTCGCTGCGACGCGCAGCTTCCTGGGCGATGCCAATGCGCTGACCGGCCGCACCGCCTTTTCCGACCGGGCGATTGGCAATCTGGCGCGTCCCTATTTCCCCGATGGCGAAGTGGGCCGCCCCAATGGGCCATTGTCGCGCCCGATCGGCAAGTTCAATCCGTTCTCCACCGGGCTGCAATCGGCGCTGGTCATCACCAACATCGCCCAGCATCTGCTCTATGTCGCCGGGGCGAGCGGCAGCGACACCAACCGGCGCTGCAGTTTCATCCCCGACGTCATCGCCGGGCAGAACCGGCTGCAGAACGGCATCCAGATCTTCCCGGGATCGGTGCCGATCTATCGCGGCAATGTGCTGATCGGCGCGATCGGCGTTTCGGGCGATGGCATCGATCAGGACGACATGATCGGTTTTCTGGCCGCGCATAACGCCGGGCAGGCGGTCGGCGGCATCGGCAATGCCCCGCCAGGCATCCGGGCGGACACAGTGGTGGTCAATCTCGGCAATGCAACTGCCCGTCTGCGCTATGTCAGCTGCCCGTTCGCACCGTTTTTGGGTTCTGCGGACCAGAATGTCTGCCAGGGGCTGTGATGGCTGGCTCGCTCCTCGTCTTGCCGCTGCTGCTGGCGCAGATTGCCGGTGAAGGCAGCGCTCCGCTGCCGCCGGACGATGTGCCAGCTACCGCGCCGGTTGACGCGGAGGCGAGCCCGCCCGACGTCGCTCCCGAAGTCATTGAAGGTCGCCGCCGCCCCGGCCTTGAGGGCGATCTTCCGGAACGGGCGGCGCAGGACAATCCCGGCGCGGTGCGCAGCCCCCCGCCCGAGGCCTTCCCCATCGACCAAATCCCGGTTCCGGACCGCTGGCGGCTGGTCGAAACGCTGGGGCTGGTCAAGGAGCGCTGGTTCGATCCCTACAACCAGAACACCCTGAAAGGCGACCGGCCGATCGACCAGGCCAAGGTGCCATGGCTGCCGATCAAGGGCGACGACTGGTTTTTCGCCGCCAATCTCGTTTCCGATACGGTGCTGGAGCCGCGCACATTTCCCATTCCCGTCGGAGTTCAGACTTCGGAGCGCCCGCAAAGCCTCGACGTCTTCGGCAAGGATGCCAGCTTCGTCTTCTCGCAAACCTTCATCGCCGGCGCGGCCCTGATCAAGGGCAACACCGCGTTCAAGCCGCCGGAGATCGAATACCGCGTCACTCTGGCATTCAACTACAGCTATGTCGATGTGCCGGAACGCCGGGTGCTGTCGGTCCGGCCGTCGAGCCCCTCGCACCGCTCGGACCACTTCCTCGGGCTTCAGGAAGCCTTCGTCGACTATCACTTACGTAATGTCTCGGACCGCTATGATTTCGATTCGGTGCGCGTCGGCATCCAGCCGTTCCAGGCCGATTTTCGCGGCTTCCTGTTTAACGACCAACAGCTGGGCATTCGCTTCTTCGGCAACCGCGACAATAACCGCATCCAATACAACATCGCCGCCTTCTGGCGGCTGGAGAAGGACACCAACAGCGGCCTCAACAGCATCGTCCAGCGCCCGCGCGACGATTTCCTGTTCCTCGCCAACCTCTACCGGCAGGATTTCCTGGTCCCCGCGCTCACCAGTCAGCTGACCCTGGCCTATAACCGCAACCGCGAGGGCAACGGGATCGAGATCGACGATAATGGCTTTCCGGTGCGCCCGGCGCTGCTCGGCACCCTGCGTGGCCGCGATTATGACGTTGTCTACCTCGGCTACAATGCCGATGGCCGCATCGGCCGGCTGAACCTGACGGCATCGGCCTATGCCGCGCTCGGCAAGGACCGGGACAGCCTGTTCACCGGCAAGCCCGCAAACATCCGTGCCGCTTTCGGCGCGGCGGAACTGAGCTACGACAAGGACTGGATGCGCCTGCGCCTCTCCGCGCTGTATGCCAGCGGCGACAAGGATCCCTATGACAACACGGAAACCGGTTTCGACGCGGTGTTCGAAAACCCCGTGTTTGCCGGCGCTGACACCAGCTACTGGATCCGCCAAAGCATCCCGTTTGCCGGCGGCGGCAGGGCGGTTGCGATTAACGGGCGCAACGGCATCCTCAATTCGCTGCGTTCGTCGAAGGAACAGGGCCAGTCCAACTTCAACAACCCTGGCACCGTGCTGCTGGGCGCGGGCGGCGATTTTGACCTGACGCCGCAGCTGCGGGTCTCGGCCAACGCCAACCATCTCTGGTTCCAGAACACCGCCGTGCTCCAGGCGCTCCGCAACGAGGGCAGCATTCCAAAGCCGATCGGCTGGGACGTTTCCGCCGCGGCGGTCTGGCGGCCCAAGGCGACGCAGAACTTGGTCGCGCGCCTGTCCGCCGCGGCCCTGCTGCCAGGCAGCGGCTTTCGCGACCTGTTCGACAATTCGAACCGGCACCGGCGCTATGTCTCGGTGCTCGCCAATGTGGTCCTGTCCTACTGATGCGGAGGCTGCGCTCCCTTGTTCCGATTGGCCTGCTGCTGGCGGCGCTGGTGCTGCCCGCGCAAGGCTCGCGGGCCAGCGACGCGGAAAAGCCGGTCTCCCGCAACTATGCGCTGGTCAAGGCGCCGCCCGCGCCGGCGCGGCAGAGCATCGCCGATGTCGAGGCGAAATCGCGCGGCTGCGTCAGCTGCCACACCAAAAGCGATGCGCCGTCGATGCATGTGTCCCCGGCGGTGCGGCTCGGCTGCACCGATTGCCACGGCGGCAATGCCGGGGTGACGGGCAACCCCGGCCTGCCGCGAGATGATCCCGCCTATGCCGGCGCGCGCGATTCTGCCCATGTCTTGCCGCGTTTTCCGAAGGCGTGGCACTATCCGTCTTCGGCCAATCCGCAGCGCAGCTATACGCTGCTCAACCGCGAGGCACCCGAGTTCGTGCGCTTCGTCAATCCCGGCGACTACCGCATCGCCCGCGAATCCTGCGGCAGCTGCCACCTGCCGGTAATCGAGGCGGCGGAACGCTCGCTGATGGCGTCGGGCGCCATGCTATGGGGCGGCGCCGCCTATAATAATGGCCTGGTGCCGTTCAAGAACTACATCTTCGGCGAAGCCTATACCCGGGACGGCCTGCCCGCCAAGATCGTCTCGCCGGGCAACCCGCCGGGCAAGTTGTCCGAGCGTCAGAAGGCGCGGGGCGCCTTGGCGGAACTCTATCCCCTGCCCCGCTGGAACGTCATCCCGCCGGGCGACGTCTTCCGCGTCTTCGAGCGCGGCGGGCGCAACATCGGCACTCAGTTCGCCGAGGTTGGCCTGCCCAATCCCACCGGCAGCATCCAGCGGCTGGAGGAGCCGGGCCGGCCCGACCTCAAGCAGTCGAACCGCGGGCCTGGCACCGGCCTGCGCGTCGCCATTCCGGCGCTCAACATCCACAAGACCCGGCTCAACGATCCCTTCATGTGGTTCATGGGCACCAACGACCAGCCGGGCGACTACCGCCATTCCGGGTGCACCGGCTGCCATGTGATCTATGCCAACGACCGCGAGCCGCGCCACAGCCTGATCTATGCGCCGTTCGGCCGCGACGGGCAGACGATTACCGAGGATCCGACGATCGCGGGCAAAACGGCGCCCGCCCACGGCGCGCTCAAGGGGGATCATGCCAAGGAGGGGGAGCAAGCCGAGCTGACGGACCCGCTGAGCGCCACGGTCAAGGAAAGCGGCCATCCGCTACGCCATGTCTTCACCCGCGCGATCCCCACCGCGCAATGCATGAACTGCCACATGCACCAGCCCAATATGTTCCTGAACAGCTACCTGGGCTACACCATGTGGGACTATGAATCGGACGCGCCGAAGATGTGGCCCGAGAAGCAGAAATATCCGAATTTCCAGGAGACTCATGCCATCCTGGAACGCAATCCCGAGGGCGCGGCCCCGCGCGGCAAATGGGGCGATCTGGATTTCCTGCGCAATGTCTATGACCTCAATCCCGAGCTCAAGGACACCCAGTTCGCCGATTATCACGGCCACGGCTGGAACTTTCGCGCGATCTTCAAGCGTGACCGCGAGGGCAATCTGCTCGACGCCGATGGCAAGATCGTGCCGCCCGACGATCCCGAAAAATGGCGGCGCAAGGGTGAGGGCAAGTTCGTTCCGCCGGGCGTCAATCCGGGCAAGACCGTCCACCTCATGGACATCCATGCCGAAAAAGGCATGCAATGCGCCGATTGTCACTTCGCCCAGGACAGTCACGGGAACGGCTTCATCTATGGCGAGGTCGCCAACGCGGTCGAGATCGGCTGCAAGGACTGCCACGGCTCTGCCGATGCCTATCCCAATCTGCTGACCTCGGGCCCGGCGGCACCGCCCAAGGGCACCAACCTTGCCCTGCTGCGCAACCCGGACGGCCAGCGCCGCTTCGAATGGGTTACCGGCGAATTCGGCCGCCGCGAGCTCTACCAGCGCTCAATCGTCGATCCGGCGCTGTCGTGGCGGGTCAGCCTGGTGAAGGACAGCGTCGATCCCGCCTCCCCCCGGTTCAACGCCAAGTCGGCGCGCGCCAAGCTGATGAGCCGGTCCGGCGCGGATAATGGCAGCTTCACCTTCGGCCCCGGCGTGGCGAAAGACGACCGCGCGCATGATGACAAGGAGGTGGCCTGCTTCACCTGCCACCTCAGCTGGACGACCAGCTGCGGCGGCTGTCATTTGCCGATCGAGGCCAATTGGAAGTCCTCGGCGACCCACTTCGAAGGTGACGAGACGCGCAACTTCGCCACCTACAACCCGCAGGTCGCGCGAGACGAGATGTTCCAGCTCGGCAAGCATATGACGACCAAGGGCAACCAGGTTGCGCCGGTGCGCTCCACCTCGGGGCTGGTGCTGTCATCGACCAACGTCAATCGCGAGCGAATCTATATCCAGCAACCGCCGATCAGCGGCATCGGCTTCTCCAGCCAGGCCTTCACGCCGCATTTCCCGCATACGGTGCGGCTGACCGAGACCAAGACCTGCAGCGATTGCCATCTGTCCGCCGCAGACGACAACAATGCGATCATGGCGCAGCTGCTGCTGCTGGGCACGAACTACGTCAATTTCGTCGGCCTCAATGCCTGGACCGGGCTGGAGGGCGGCTTCGAGGCGGTGCGCGTGACCGAATGGGACGAACCGCAGGCGGTGATCGGCTCCTACCTCCAGCGCTACGCCTATCCCGATTATTTCCGCATTCATGTCGAGCAGAATGGCCGCGAGTTGAAGAACTGGACGCGTGGGAAAACCTTTGCCGGCGGTCTGTCCGGCGAGACCCGGCCGCTCGAGGAATTCCGCAATGTCGTGCAGGGCACGCGGGGCCGGGTCGGCTGCCTGCAATTGCGCGGAGAATATATGTTCGTCGCCGAAGGGCGCGGTGGCCTGCGCGTCTATGACGTGGCTTCGATCGCCAACAAGGGGGTGTCCGACCCGATCATCTCCGCCCCGTTCTCGCCGCTCGGTCATGATGCGCGGGTCGATACGCAAGACGCCACCTGCATGGCGCTGCCAACCATGCAGCCGATCAACCCGCAACGCAGCACGGCGCAGCTGCGCAAGATCAACCAGGAACAGCCGTTCCTGCCGATCTATTCCTATGCCGCCGTCACCGACAGCGTCGAGGGGTTGATCCTGGTCAATGTCGAAACGTTTGCCGATGGTGAGCTGCGCAACAATTTCCTGAAACGCGCCGTCACCTGGAACCCGGAGGGGGTACTCGACGGCGCGCGGCATATCGTGCTGGCCGGGGAGGTCGCCTATATCACCGCCGCCAGGGGCCTGGTGGTGGTCGATCTGGCAAATCCGCTAAAGCCGCGGCTCGCAGCAGTGCGCGCACTGACCGATGCGCGGGCGAGTGCCATCCAGTTTCGTTACCTGTGGGTGACGGACCGTGATGGCCTCAAACTGTTCGACGTCACCGATCTCAGGAACCCGGTCGCGGTGCCCTCCGGCACTGTTGGTTTGGCCGATGCCCGCCGCATCTATCTGGCCCGCACCTATGCCTATGTCGCGGCGAAGCAGGATGGTCTGGTGATAATCGAAATCACCCGGCCCGCAGCGCCGCAGATCAAGCAAAAATTGACCTTCGAGGGACGCTTGAACGATGCCGAGGATGTCATCGTCGCCTCCACCAATGCCTCGTTGTTCGCTTATGTCGCCGATGGTCGCAACGGGCTGAAAGTGCTGCAGCTGACGTCGCCGGCCAGCCAGCCTAATTTCTATGGCTTCTCGCCGGCCCCCAGGCCCGAGCTGATTGCCTGGGCGAAGACCCCCTCGCCCGCGCTCTCGATCTCCAAGGGCCTCGACCGCGACCGCGCGGTGGATGAAACCGGCGGACAGATCGCGGTGTTCGGCCGGCTCGGCTCGCGGCCCTTCACCCGGCCCGAGATGGAGCGGCTGTTCCTGAACCGGCGCGGGTTCCCGTTCAAGGTGCGCGATGAGGTGGACATGGCCGGCTGGCGGGCGGGGCGGTGAGCGACGGGCCGATCGGCAAGCGACAACAGCTGCGCTCAGCCCCGCTCTGCCAGCATTCCCCGGACCATCGGCTGCATGGTTTCGTCGAACCTTGCCAGCGCGGCGAAATTGCCATGGCTTTCGAAATGGGTGGTCAATCTGCGCCCGTCCCAGCGGTGCAGCGCATAGCCGGGCGGCTCGTCTGCGATCAGCGCGCGGCCATCGGGATGGCCGGGATCGATCGCCCTCAGGTCCAGCGCTATTGCCGGGGCAGACGATGGACCGACGACAAGCGTTGCGCCGTTCCAGTGCGTTACAATCGGCCGGTGGAGGTGGCCGCACAGGATCGCGCGGATCTGGTTGTGCCCGCTGGTGGCTTCGGCAAACCGCGCGATCCAGGGCTCGGCGGGATCGGGATCCATCCAGTCGATACCGGCGGCGAAGGGCGGGTGATGCAGGGCGATCAGGGTCGGTGTGTCCCGGTGAGCCTGCAGCTGCGCGCTGAGCCAGGCTGCGCGCTCTGTGCAAAATGCGCCGCCATGACGGCCGGGTTCGAGCGTATCGAGCAGCAGCAGGCGCAGGCCATCCAGCGCGACGGCGTACTGGACGAAGCCGCCATCCTGCGGCGTGTCCGGAAAGGCTGCATGCAGCGCGGCGCGGTCGTCGTGGTTGCCGACCATCGGCCAGACCGGAAACGGACAGTCGCGCACCGCTTCGGCCAACCAGGCGAAGCTTTCGCCGTCGCCCGATTCAGTCAGATCGCCGGTCATCAGCAGCAGGTCAGGGCGGTTGGGACCGTTCGCCAGGCGGTCCAGGACTGTGCGCAGCCGCTGCCGGTTAGCCTCCGCGGGGTTGCCTCGGTCGAAGCCGATATGGATATCCGTGATCTGGGCGATCAGCACCTATGCTTCCCCACGGAGAAATGACAGCCAGCCTGTAGACAAGATCGGTTACCTATTCCTGGTTTTCGGTTTGCGCGGAGCGCCCGCGGCAGGATGGTAAGTGTGGCACATCGCGCAGGTCGAGGGAACGTCGGCCTTTCGGCTGCCTTCGCCAAGGTGGCAGGTCCGGCAGGTGGCGATCCCCGGCAGCAGCAGATCGGTAGCGGTACTGGACTTCTCCGCCGCGTGGCAGGTGCTACACTTCTCCTGGGCATGCGGCTTATGGTCGAACCAGCCATGCGCCATATAGCGCGCAACCAGCGTTACCGGCATGACCCCCGGCTTGCCGCCCCGAATTGCCGGCGTGTGGCATTCGCCGCAAACGCCGTCACGCGAAAGCGCCCTGCGGATCAGCCCCTCGCCAATCGGCGGGCCTGCGAAGTCGGCATAATACGAGCCGCCGGCGGCAAAATCGCCAGGTCGCCGCCGGCCGCTGACCAGGGTCGGGCTGAAGTCGGCCGCGCGCAGATCGGCGATCATCTGGTCGACATCGCCGTGTTTCAGCGTCCGGAAGGTGGCGCCGACCTTGTCGTAGGCCAGGCTGTGACAACCCTCGCAGTCCCGCTCCATGTTCACCGGCTTGAAGCGGATGCTATCCTCCCCCGGACGGTGGCAATCCTTGCAGGCAAGGCCCTTGCCATACCCCCTCTCGCGCCCGATCGAGGCGGCCATGCGCGCGGCACCGCCCATCGGATCGAGATGGAGCTTGTGCGAAAATGCCAGGCCGCTGTTCTCGCGCGGGTGGGCATCGAGCGAAACCCGGGTCAGCCGGCGCGTAGCCGGATCGGTGACGATCCGGGCTGCGAATTGCGGGTGCAGCCTGCCGAAGTCACCGGCATTTCCCAGCTTCGTATCATGCAGCCGTTCGCCCAGCGAGCCATGGCAATCGGCGCAGAACTGCTGCTGAGGCGCCGCCATCCGGCCTGCACCCTCATGCTCGCTATGACAATCGACACAGGCGCCCGGACCCGGCTTGCCGAAGCCAAGCGCCACGAATTGCAGGAAGCTCTCACCCAATGGCGGATCGGCCCGCGCCCCGGCAAGGCGGTTGGTGGGGGCATGGTCATGCGCGTCCTTGTGGCACCCGGCGCAGGTTTCGTTTCGCACCGAAACGAAGGCCTTGACATGGCAGGCCTCGCAGCGATCCTCGAGGCCGTGATGCGCGAGACTGAGCTTGCCCGGACGCCAGCTGGCATCACCGATCACTGGCGCCTTGGCGTCAGCCTCTCGCAACCGGTGGCTGGCGATGGGAAGTGCCAGGAAGATGGCCAGGATCAGCAGCGCCGCCAGCCACGACACCTTCCGCTTGCCCGGCAGCAAACCTGCGAGCGAAAAACTGCGCTTTTCGTCGAAATCGGCGGCCAGAATGCCCTTGTCCGCGATCTGGCGGATCGTCAGCAGGACCGCGCCATCGCTGACCTGCGAAACCGTGATGCGGAAACTGCCGAAGCGCAGTTCCGCCCCGACGCGGCAATCGACAGTCGCGGCGCGCGTAACCCTGCCATCCAGCCCAAAGCCCAGGGTGCCGAGCGAGGTGACCGCGATTCTATTGTCGTCCAGCCGGGTGATGACGGCGTGATTCGCCTCGACCGCGAGGTCGGCCAGGTGGATAGCGTTGTCCGCTGCGCGCCCCACGGCCAGTTCACGCTGGGCGACATCCTTGTCGCGCACGATCTCGCGTCCGTCAGCCGTGAGTTCGATCTGCCTGAGCCTGAAAGTCACGCCGTGCATCACCAGTAATAGAATACGCTTATGATATGCGCAGCGAGCGCCGCGAGCAGCGCGACGGTGGCCGGCACATGGACATGCAGCCAGACCTCCAGCAGCGCCTTGAGCCGCAGGTGGCGGCGCAGCCGCTCAAGCTGCGCCCGGCGCCGGATCAGCAACGTCTCGACCCGGCCGGCAGCAGCGTCCCCCGCGCCAGCCGCATCGGTCAGGCCCAGGCCCTCGATGGCTTTCAGGGTCGCGCAATCGGGATATTTGCCCGACAATCGGCGCCACACACCCCGCTCGAACTCGCTTTGGCCCAGCGCGGCTATGACCAGATCGGCATCGCTGCGCGCCAGCGGCTGGGCGGCTTCGTGCAGCTGCCGGTCGATCGCGCGGATGCTGTCGATCATCTGGCCCTGGGTCATTTCCTCGCGGTTCTGACTGAGCGCGGCCGGCAGAGTGGCGTAGACGACGGTCCCGAAAATACCAGACAGGATCACCAGCATCATCAGGCCATAAGCCAGGCTGTGCACGTTCCAGCCGAACTGGAAGCCGGTGTGCAGCGTGGCGATCAGGATCAGCGCGAAACCGAGGTAAACATGCGCCGAGGTCCAGGCCTTGAGCGACCATCGGCCCGGCGTCATGGCGCGCTTGCGGATGCCGAGCAGCGCCAGCCAGACGATCAGCAACGCTCCGATCGTGCCCAGCAGATAGCCATACCAGCTGCCGCCATTGGCGCGCGGCTGCACATCGGCGGCGATGTAGCCGGCGAGCGCCACGAAGCAGCTGACCAGGGCGACCTTCAGCCAGCGAAAGCGGGCATGGCGCAGGAAGCCTTCGTGGCTTGTCGAAACCGGCCTGGCCGTTGTCGGCGCGGAAGCGGGCGTGGCAACCATCAGCTTCCCTCCGCCATCCGGGCGACCGAGAGGAAACCCTCCGGTGCAACGCGGATCGCCGCGCCGGTCGGGCAGGCGCGCACACAGGCAGGTCCGCCGCCGATGCCTGAGCACATGTCGCATTTGATCGCCTGTTTGGGCTGCTCGGCATGTTTGGCCGCATGTTTCTTGCGCCAGGCCTTGGACGCCTCGCCCGGACCCGGACCCAGGCCGAGAAACAGCCAGCTCAGCAAGGGCGGCTTGGGCGGCGGCACGCTGTCCATGCGGATCACGCCGTAAGGGCAGTTGCGCTCGCAATTGCCGCAGCCGATGCAGCTATCGTCGATCACCACCTCACCGTCGGCTCCACGCTGGATCGCGTTGGGCGGGCAATCGGCCATGCAATGCGGATGTTCGCAGTGACGGCAGCTGGTCGGCACATGCAGATGGGCATAGGTCCGGCCGGCTTCCCGGTCGAGCCGCGAGAGGCCATCGTGGCTGTCGGCGCAGGCCTTTTCGCAATTGTCGCAGCCCACGCACAGCGTCTCGTCGATCAGCAGCACGTCGGTTGCCTCGCCGATGCCGTTGTCGACCAGGAATTGCGCGGTCTGCGAATACATGTCGGCCACGCCGGAGAAACCGTCCTTCCTCGCTTCGATGAAGGCATTGACCTCACGGCGGGAATCCATGTCCGCCCGCGCCTTACGCAGCAGTTCGGGCCTCTGCGCCAGCAGCCGGGCGAAGGCTTCACCGGGTAGCCGGATCACCTCGGAGCGGATTGCCGCCTTGACCGTGGCCGAGCGGGGGGCGCCGTCGATCAGGGCCATTTCGCCGACATAGGACCCAGCAGGCAGGTAGGAGAGGAACACCGGCTTTCCCGCGATGGTCTTCTGGACGATCATTGAGCCGCGGCGGACGATGTAGATGTCGGTTCCGGCGTCGCCCTCGGCCAGCACAATCTCGCCGGCACGCTTGGGCTGCACTTCGGCCCCGGCAACCAGTTCGGCGACGTCCCCGGGGGTAAGGCCGGAGCCGAAGATCTGCAGCAGCTGACGCTCGATCGAGATGCGCGTGACCGTCCGCGCCGCACCGGGGGCGGTGGCGATGAGCTTGAGCGCGGCATTGCGCGACAGCTCGACCACCAGGGTCGGCTCGGCCGCGCGGATCGTCGATCCCCGCCGCCGCCCGGATATCAGGCCGACTTCACCGAAGATCGAACCCGCGCCGATTGCCACGGTCCGGGACGGATCGTCCTTGTCCACCTCGACCGCGACCGATCCCTCGGCAATGGCGAACAGCGAGGAACCGGGATCGTTGCGCCTGAAGACGATGTCACCCGCAGCGAACTGGCGGACATCGCTGTCGAGCAACAGCTCGCGCAATTGCAGGGTGGAGAGCTCGCTGAAGATTTCAATCCTGCCGCCGAGCAGTTCCAGCCATTGATCGACGGTCCGCTGGCCGGGCAGCGGGGCGAACATGGCGGCGAGGATCGGCTC
>JANMCD010000230.1:0-1829 GCA_031360905.1 Novosphingobium sp. | reverse complement strand
CTTCGCGCAACCGCAGCTGGCGTTGCCGCAGGGGGTACCGCGGGCACTCGGGCCGGACCCGGCGGCAGAGAAAAACTCCGCGTGGCCAGCAGCCCCGCAGGGGTTTGCGAAGCTCCGCCGGAGGAGACAATTGCCGCAGCTGCGGGCGTCGCTATCGAAACGGGCGGGGCCGCTGGCACTACCGCAGCTGCCACAACCGCAACCGGCGGAGAAGCGGATGCCGGACTCATTGCGACTGGGGCGGGCGATGCGCGCACCGGGACCGCTTGCGGCACGGGCGCAGGCGCGGTCGCCAGCGGAGACGCCAGTCCCGGCGCCGAGGTCAAGGTAGCCGGCGCCGTTTCGCGTCCGGGCTGCGGCACAGGCGGGGCAATGCGGGGATCGCGCCGGCTTCGTGACACCGGTATCTGCGTAACGGGTGCGGCTACGACTTGCGCCTCGACCGGGGTCCTGGCGGCGTCGCGCGGAGCGGCGCGGCCGAGCGGTTCGCCCTTGGGAACCAGGCCGGCATCCGCGGCGGCAACCGCCGGACGGCGCAGCGCGGTGGTGGCATCGCGCGTGACGCGGGGGTCATCCTGGCCGATCTCGGCGGCTCGGGGGAATTGGCCGAAATTGGCCGCTGCCGCCTGCTGCGAGCGGGTAAGCCGCGGCATGTAGCGCAAATAGGGCGCGATGCCGCTCGCCAGCTGCGCCGGCAGGGTGGAATTGACAACCGCCACTGCCTCTTCGCTCTGGCCAAGGATCGCCAAAGCAAATGCCCTGGCACGCCACGCCGCCTTGTCCTGCCGCACCAGCAATGGGGTGATAACGGCTGCGGAGCCGCGCTTGTCGCCAGCAATCGCGAGGCTGATCGCCAGCCGGCGACTGGCTTCGTCATTCGGCCCGGCGGACAGAGCCAGCCGGTAATAGTTCTGGGCCGTGGCATTGTTGGCAACCAGATCATAGGCCAGCCCGCGATCAAGCGCGACCGTGCTGTCCATCGCCCCGCCGCGTTCTGCCTCGTCGAAGAGGGGAATGGCATCGAACGGATTCCCGCTGCCCACAAGCGCGCGGGCGAGGCCGGCCTTGATCCGCGGATTGCCCGGTGTAACCTGATTGGCGCGGCTGAAGAACCCTATAGAGGCATCGACATCGCCGATTGCCAGCGCCGCGTTGCCGGCATCGATCAGCGCCGTGATGTCGCGGGGATTGCGCCCAAGCCGCGACAGCGCGGCATTAAGGGTCATCGAATTGCTGGCGGTGACAGTTTGCCCGGCAACAGATCGCGGATCACCCGCAATGACCTGCTGCGCATGCGCCATGTGTGCCGATCCGGCGATAGCAACCGCCATACCGCCTGCGGCCCACAGCATACGCAGCGGTTTGTAGCTCGGCGACTGGCGACCGGGTGACACAATAAGTCCTAGCGTTCCATCGTCAAAACCGCACCCCTCGCTGCCACAAGCCGACGACCGAAATTCCGGCACTGCCCCTAACTCTCGTTTGCGTCGCCTAACATGAACCGTCTGCGAACGGCATGGCACCGCTCCGCGCTAGCTGCTTACTGGTTGTTCTGCCGGCCAAGGAAACGCGGAATGCTGATAGAGGAGCTCTCATTACCGTCATCATCGTCATCGTCATCGGCGGAAGGTTTGGTGCCACGCGACAAATTGGCCATGCGCTCGAACAAAGTGCTGCCTGCGCCCATATTCGGTTTGGCCGGCCGCTCGTCGCCCTCGCCTTGATTCGAAACCAAGGCTCGCCGCCGCCCTGGCATCAGCGGCGTTACCGGACTATCGGCCTCCAGTCGGTCGGCCTCGAGCAGCAATTCATCGGCAGGGCCTTCTTCA
>JANMCD010000167.1:0-4472 GCA_031360905.1 Novosphingobium sp. | reverse complement strand
GACCACCATCAGATCCTGCCCGCCGGTGCGCGCCTGGATATCGGCGGCCATCACCGGCGCGCCGTAGAGGTTGTCAGTCGGAATATCGAAGAAGCCCTGGATCTGCCCGGCGTGGAGATCGACCGACAGCACCCGGTCGGCACCGGCCTGGGTGATCAGGTTGGCGACCAGCTTGGCCGAGATCGGCGTGCGCGGGCCGGGCTTGCGGTCCTGCCGGGCGTAGCCGAAATAGGGGACGACGGCGGTAATCCGCTTGGCCGAGGCGCGGCGCAGCGCATCGATGCAGATCAGCAGCTCCATCAGATTGTCGTTGCACGGGTAGCTGGTCGACTGGACGACAAACACATCCTCGCCGCGCACATTCTCGTGAATTTCGACGAACACCTCCTCGTCGGCGAAGCGCCGCACCGAGGCGTCGGTCAGCGGCAGCTCGAGATAGCCGCAGATGGCGCGCGCCAGCGGCAGATTGGAGTTGCCGGCCATGATCTTCATTGCACTTGCCTTCCAGCCCACGGATGCCTGCCCGCCTCTAGCCGAGAGTCGCGGGATTGCAATATGCGGCGGGGTGCGGGGCGGGGTGCGGGGCGGGGATTGGCTGCGCAACCCCAAATCGCCTTACTCGAAAAGCGTAACGAGTTTGGCCAGCACGTCATCGAGCAATGCGGCGGGAAGCGTGTCAATTTTGCGCCCTCCCTGCTCCGCTATGTCGAGAACGCGCGGCTGATCGCACCGGATAAGGCCAGTCGTCTTGATGCCGGAAATCTCCACCGCAAAACCGATGCGCCGCGCAAAATCGCCGCCGTTGGTAATCGGCAGAACCACTGGCAGCTTGGTCGCCGCGTTGAACGCCGAAGGTGACACGATCAGAACGGGCCGATGCCCCTGTTGCTCGCGGCCCTGGGCGGGATTGAGTGACACGAGATAAATGTCGCCTCGCTTCACAGGATTTCCTTGCCCACAGCGGGCGCATCAAGCCATTCCCGATCCTCTGGCGACAAGTCCTGCGAATAGTCCGATGCGGCGAGCAGTTCCTCGAGCGTATAGCGCGGCCGCGGCGATGCCTCGACGATCAGGCGTCCCCCGTCAACCGCGACGCCAACCGCCGCGCCCGCTTTGAGCTGAAGCAGTTCGAGCAGGGCAGGAGGCACCGCGAGCATCACTGAGCCGCCGACTTTGCGCAGATTGGTTATGTGCATCGTACCGTCTCCGTTGCATTATACATTTATATAACATGGGCGCGTGCTTGTCAAAGCGGGGCCATTTCAACCTGGTCGCCAAGTTCCCGGATCGCCCGCCTGTGCGGTTACAGGCGCTTGTGCGGGATATGGTCGAAACACCCGAGCCGCTGCGCCGGCCGGTTTCGCGTGCCAAGGTATGCTTGATCGGATAGTATGAGGGGTTGATGAGTGGGGAGTTTTTGGGTGCAACGACATGTTTATGTCGTGCGTTTGACTGCGACTGTATTGAATTATTTCATGTGCGGTGACAGATTAAGCGGATGTCAGATTTACCCCAAACTCGCAACCTACCAGCTCAAATCGCCGAAGCAATTGCAGGCATTCCAAAAGCGTTTATGCCTGCCTGCGTCAAAGCCTTTGATCGATTGATTGGTGCTGGCGTTGATATTCCCGTGGCTTGCCTGGCTCAGCAAAAAGCAAGGATTGATGCTCAAACTTCAGCGTACGAAGCCGTCGAGGCAGCTATCGCAAAATCGGTAGCCGCTGAGGCTGGAACGTCTCCGGAATTTGTCCAGCAGGCTTTGAATGTACTTGTCCGGAAAAGTTATCGGAAACAGAAAAATATTGAAGCGGTCAGTGTGACGGCAATAGAAGACTTACGATCAGATAAGAACGCCGAACAGGCTGCTCAAGAGGATGTGCTGCCGCAAGAAATCGATGAAGACTGGCTCAATGTCTTCGAGAGGTACGCTGAGGATGCATCAGCAGAACGGATGCAAAATCTCTGGGGCAGGGTTCTGGCGGGGGAAATCCGTCGCCCTGGAAAATTCGCTATGCGGACGATGAGGTTTCTCTCCGAGTTTTCACAAACGGATGCACTATCATTCTCGGCTTTCGCGAGTTGCACTTTCGGCGACATAGCTCCTCAAAGTCTCGTCAAACCAGACGACAAGAAAGATATTCGGGACCTGATGGCGATGGAGGCGGCGGGCCTGATTCAGGGAGCGTCCGGGATGGGCCTTACACACACGATCAACTTTGGTGCAGCCGGCAATGCTATCCTGCGCGAAGGGTCACTATGCATTGTATTTATTGGTGAACCAAACGCTAAGATAGCAAATGATGCCGTTGCGCTAACACCGTTGGGTGTCGAGCTACTCGCCTTATTACCGGGCCGAGATGCCCGCGCATCCGCAAGACTTGTCGCAACTCAACTGCGATCACCCGAAATAAGATCGGCATTGATCGGTGTCGCTCCTAACGCACAGGGCAATATCGTTCCTATTGAAATTCTCTGGCAAGACGATCAACCAGAGGCAAAGACAGGGTCACCGTGACGGTGGGTGCCTGTAACAGTGCACATAGTAAAATGTGTATATTGTCAGGGATTTATCCGTAATTCACAGTAATCACCGCCCCTTGTGCTCACCCTTCACCCAGCGCACCGTACCCGAGTCGTTCGCATCACCACGCTCATACCCTACCCCCAACCGCAGCCCGCTCCAGCACCGCCTCGCCCCACTGATTGAGGCTCTTGCCCGACAGTTTCGCCGCCAACGCCACCCTGGCATGCAGTTCCGGCGGCACGCGGAACATGACCTTGCCGGAATAGGTCTTCTCCGGCGGCTTGCCCAGTTTCGCGCAGGTTTCGAGATAGTCGTCCACCGCCTCATGGAAGGCGGCGACCAGTTCGCCGGGGGTTTCGGCGTGGAAGCCGATGACGTCATTGATTCCGGCGATGCGCCCGGTGAGGATCATGTCTTCGCTGTCGAATTCGATGAGGGCGGTATAGCCGCGATAGCTGAGCGTGCTCATGGCGTTACTCCGATCCTGACCAGGAAATCGCGGGCATCGCGGATCTGATAGCGCTTCGCGTCCTTGGCGGGATGCGGGCGGTGAAAGCTGGCGATGACGCCGTCCTTTTCAAACCGCATACGCGAGCCCTTGCCCTCGATCACCTTACAACCGGCGGCGACCAACAATCCTTCAATTGCCTCCCAAGCGAGCCCGGCAGGCGCCGGATCGACAAAGATGGCCTTCAGGACTTTGGCCTGCCGGTTGTTCACGCGAGTGCGTCTATCATGGACTGCGGCATAGTGCTAGCAAAATGTGCTAGCAAAAGAGTCACCGCCCCTTGCGGTGCTCTCCCTTCACCCACCGCACCGTCCCCGAGCTCGCCCGCATCACCACGCTCTCGGTGGTCATCGTGCCGTCTTTGCGGCGCTTGACCCCGTCGAGCAGTGAGCCATCCGTCACTCCGGTCGCCGCAAAAATACAATCGCCCTTGGCGAGTTCCTCCAGCCGGTAGATGCGGTTCAAATCCGTGATGCCCCATTTTCTCGCCCGCCCGCGCTCGTCGTCATTCCTGAACAACAGCCGCCCGTTGAACTGGCCGCCGACGCAGCGCAGCGCGGCTGCCGCCAGCACGCCTTCGGGCGCCCCGCCCGAGCCCATGTACATGTCGATGGTGGTGTCTTCGTTGGTCGTGGCGATGACGCCCGCCACATCGCCGTCGGGGATCAGCTGGATGCCGCAGCCAAGGCTGCGCAGTTCGGCGATGAGGTCGGCGTGGCGCGGGCGGTCGAGCACGCAGACGATGATGTCGCCCGGCGCGACGCCCTTGGCGGCAGCGACTGCGCGCACGTTCTCGGTCGGCGTCTTTGCGAGGTCGATGATCCCGGCGGGATAGCCAGGGCCGACCGCCAGCTTGTCCATATAGACATCCGGCGCGTTGAGCAGATTGCCTTCCTCGGCGATCGCCAGCACGGCGAGCGCATTGGGGCCGGCCTTGGCGGTGATCGTCGTGCCTTCCAGCGGATCGAGCGCGATGTCGATCCTAGGGCCAGTGCCCTGCGCCGAGCCGACCTTTTCGCCGATGAACAGCATCGGCGCCTCGTCGCGCTCACCCTCGCCGATCACCACGGTGCCGTCCATGGCCAGCTCGTTCAGCGCCGCGCGCATCGCCTCGACCGCAGCGGCATCGGCCGCCTTCTCGTCGCCTCGGCCGATCATGGTCGAGGCGGCGATCGCCGCCGCCTCCGTGACGCGCACCATTTCGAGGACGAGGACGCGGTCGAGAACTTTACTGGCGGGAGTCGTGGGGCTGGCGGAAGTGGCGGTCATGAGCATCCTCGGGTGTGGGCTGATGGGGTTGGGCAGCAATTAGCCAGCACCGGCGCGCTTGTCGAGCAGGGCCCTGCCGCCAGTAACCTTAATCCAAAAATAACCACGTTATGACTATGCTTGGCTTAAGGTAATCATGGGCAACCGCGCAAATGCAAGATCAGCAGGAAT
>JANMCD010000146.1:0-6064 GCA_031360905.1 Novosphingobium sp. | reverse complement strand
CTCGCCAACCGCCAGCCACTCGATCAGGCAATCGCGGACGTGATCGCCGGTCAATCGACCAGCTATTGGCTCAGCCATCTGGGCAAATCAGGGATATCCTGCGGGCGGGTCAACGATCTGGCCGAAGCATGGGCACTGCCCATTGTCGCCGAACGCAAGCTGCTTGATTCCATGCAGCTGCGCCTGCCGATCAACCTGGCGGGTCAGCCAGTCGGCAGACGCGCGCCTGCTCTGGGCGAGCATTCGCGCGAAATCCTGCATGAAGCCGGTTTCGATACTGGATCGATGGGCAAGCTGGGATTCGATTGAGCGACTGGCTTTTCCTAGGCCTTCAGGATCACCGAACCGCCATTGGCGCCGAGGCCCAGCACCGCGGACATACCGACGCGAGCGCCCGGCACCTGGTGCCCCTCGGCCTGCCCGCGAAGCTGCCAGGTGAGTTCGCAGATTTGCAGCACGGCCTGGGCGGTCGTCGCCTCTCCGGACGAGAGAAAGCCGCCGCTCGGGTTGATCGCCAGTTCGCCGTCAATGGCGAGCTGGCCGTTCTCCAGCATCCAGTCACCCTTGCCGGGCTCGTAGAAGCCGAACTGCTCGGGCCAGGCGAGGATATGCCAGGCCGTATTGTCGGCCATTTCGAGCACATCGACATCTTCAGGTCCTATTCCCGCCATGGCACAGGCGCGGGCAACCGCCGTGCCCACTTCGCTGGTATGGGTTCCCCCGGGGCGAACCGTGCTCGAGACGGTTGGAATGCGGCGCGCCGGATCGCCAAATTGGCCCGTCGCGGTGGCGCAACCCGCCACTTCAACCAATTTGTTGCCGGCGCGCCTGGCGTAGTCTTCGCTTCCCAAAATCACCGCGGCCGCGCCGTCGCTAACCGCGCAGATCTGGAGCAGATGGAGCGGATCGGAAACCATCGGCGAGGCGAGCACCTCTGCAACGCTGGTTTCGCTCCGGAACCGGGCGTTAGGATTGCCGGTCGCATTGCGGCGCATCAGCACCGACGCCTTGGCCAGCGTTTCGGCGGTCGTGCCGAATTCGTGCATGCGCCGACGCGCCTCGATCGCCCAGTAAGCAGGGTTGGTGGCGCCCATTGCAACCCAGCGCAGATAATCGCTGTCGGTAATATCGTCCTGGCTGCCGGGTGGCCGGGGGATGAACCCCTTCGGCATCCGTTCGGCGCCCATCGCGCAAACCACATCATACTGCCCGCTGGCGATCATCGCATAAGCGCTCTGAAACGCGATCGCGCCTGCCGCGCAGGCACCGCCGACGTTGACGCAAGCTATGCCCTGTTCCGCCACGGCCTGCACGATCTCATTGGCGTGCAAACCCCAGCCCATGCCGCCTTCGAAGCGCGAGCTGGCGGCGACCAGACCTTGCACGTCGGGCCACGTAAGCGATGCGTCCTTGAGCGCCGCGGTTATCGCTTCAAGCGCCAGCTGGAGCTGCGGCTTATCGGGCCACTTACCCCAGGGATGAGCCCCGGCGCCCACCACGAAAACCGGCCGTGTCATGCAACGTCTCCAGCATCGCCGGGCGCGAACTTGTAGGTCGTCACCGCGCCGCGCTCGGCATCGGTATAGAGCGTTTGAACCACCATTCGGACCGGCATGCCGATCTGGATCGCGTCAAACGCAAGGCCCGTCAGCATGCCCATAACTTCCAATCCCGCACCCAGATCGATCAGGCCGATCGCGTAGGGTTCCCAGTTGTCCATCCTGAAGGGCGGCGGCGGCTGGTAACGCTGGACCGTATAGCTGAGCAGTGCGCCGCGGTTTGGCAGCAGCGCAGGCTCGATGCGCTTTTCCGCGCAGTGCGGATTGCGGCAACTCAGGGCTACTGGGAAGTAAATCGTATCGCAGCTCGCGCAACGAGAGCCGATCAGCCGCGGTCCTTCCGGCTGGACTTCGAACAGGCCCTCGGCAACCGCGACCAATCCGCCTGGCGGGCCGCTCACAACGAAAGGATGTCCCGCGTTTCGCGAAAATACAGCAGGCCACTCGACGTATCGGTCACGGTTACGTCGTGGCGCACATAGCGGCGGCCACGCTTTTCATATTTGTCGCTCGCCCGCGTCGTGATGCGGACGGTAGCCCCCACAGGAATTGGTTCGAGGATTTCAGTATCATGGTAGGTATGGATCGAGCCGATCGCAAAAGGCTTCGTGTGGTCGAACTGAACCGATAACACGAAATGCGAGAGAAGCAGCGGCGGCACAATCGCTCCGCCGAACGGCGATTCTCCAGGGATGGTCCAGGTGTTCATCCTCCACCCCTCGTACCAGGGGTTAAAGTCTTCGACCGCATCGGCATAGAGGATTACGAGTTCGGGGGTGATGTGCAGGTCGCGTGACAGCTCATCGCCGATCTCGACCATGTCCCAATAGGTCTGCGATCCCTGTTCCAGTCCCTCGATAAAGGCGCGCGTCTGGGCCGACTGGATCGCGCTTTGCGGACGGAGATCTTCAGCTTTAACCTTGTCGTTGGTCATCGGTGTATTCCTGTGATGCTAGAACCTGACTCCGGGGCAAATCGATGGCGTTCAGACATCGACGTCGACTTCGATCCATCCAACCGTCTTCTTTTCGCCCGCCTCGTTGTCGCACCAGATGTCCACGGTAAAGCGATAGCCGTTGCCCTTTGGCGTCTTTTCGCGGACGACGCCGTGGGTGGTAATCACTTCATTGGCGAGCGTGGAGCCGACATATTTGCAAACTACGCGCGCATTCTTGAACATCTGCGCGCCGAAGTGATTTACGCACATCTCAGCCAGATAGGCTGACGACATTTCGCCGGTCTGAATGGGTGCCTCCAGGCCTGTGGCTGCGGCGTAAACCGGATCCCAGTGGTTGGGATTGAAGCGGCCCCAAAGCCGCGATCCCATGAGCTGGATCGCCGCCTTCTTCTTGAGCGGCTGCAGTTCGAAACCCACCGGCGTGTCCTTCGACACCAAGGGGAATGCCTCGGCAAAAGCTACGCTACCCATCAATCGTCTCCTGCATTGGCCTGCTGCACAGCGGTGTCCAGCATGAAGCCTTCATATCCTTTTGCCGCTGTCTTCTCCAGAATGCGGCGATATCCGCGAACACCTCCGGAATAGGGCATGAAAACCCTTGGCTTGCCCGGCATCTCTGCGCCAAGATAATAAGACGGGGTCTTGAGGTAGAGCGTCTCCTCAGCGCGTTCGTTGACGTGCGCAACCCAGTCTCGCTCGGCTTCGGCCGTGACCTCGATTTCTGTGATACCGCGGCTGCGCGCAAATTCGAACAGCGCCGCCAGCCAGTCAATCTGCTCCTCCGAGGACAACAAGACGTTGCTGAGCAGAGAGGGACTGCCTGGGCCGACAATGATAAACATGTTCGGGAAGCCGTGAACCCCGAGACCAAGGTAGCTGGTCGGGCCTGCCGACCACTTCTCGCGTAGCGTCAAACCGCCGCGCCCGGTGATTTCCGGCTTGAGCAGAGACCCGGTGAACGCATCGAACCCGGTCGCGTAAATGATGACATCGAAAGGAATTTCTGCTGCGGAGGTTCGGATCCCGAGCGGGGTGAGTGCTTCTATCGGGGTCTCGCTGATATCGACCAGATCGACATTGGCGCGGTTGAAAGCGGGGAAATAGCCGCTGTCGACCGAGGGGCGCCGGGTGCCGAACGGAAAACCCCTCGGCGTCAGTTTCTCCAGCACGGCCGGATCATCGACCTGCTCGGCGATCTTTGACCGGATGAACTCGGACGCGGTCTCGTTCGAGCGTTCGTCCAGCAGGATGTCTTTGAAGGTCAGCGCGAAACCGAAGCCGAGCCGGTTCCAGGCCGTCTCGTAGGCGGCTTGACGCTCTGCCTCGGGAACATCGATTGCCGAGCGCGTGTCCGGGACGAAGCCAAGGCCGCTGGGCGAATTGCGGGCTGCCTCGCGCCGCTCACGATAGTTTGCCTTGCCCGTGCGGTCTTCCTCGTCGGACATGGGAGCATTCGCTGCCGGAATGGAGAAGTTGGCGGTCCGTTGGAACACCGATAAATGCGATGCCACCTGCGCGATCACCGGGGTCATCTGCACACCGGATGATCCCGTGCCGATGATTGCCACGCGCTTGCCAGCCAGCTCGACATCGTCTTTCGGCCACTTCGCACTGTAGATGATGCGCCCGCCGAACGTTTCCTGCCCGGGGTAAACGGTATCCTTCGGCGTCGACAGCTGCCCCACCGCCAGGATCAGCTTGCCAGCTTGCCAGCGCCGCGCGCCTTCATTCCCGCCGCCGTCAACCTCAATATCCCACAGCGCGCGCGTCTCATCATAGGTGGCGCGCGTAACCTGCGCGTTGAATGTGATATCGCGGCGCAGGTCAAAGCGATCGACGACGTGGCTGACATAGCGCAGGATTTCGGGCTGCGTCGCGTATCGCTCGCTCCACCGCCACTCCTGCTCGAGTTCCGGTGAAAACCGATAGGAATAATCGAAGCTTTCGACATCGCAGCGCGCGCCGGGATATCGGTTGAAATGCCACACCCCGCCCACGTCATCGCCCGCCTCCAGCACCGCGACCGACATTCCCATCGACCGCAGTGTATACAGCGCGCGAAGGCCGGCAAAACCGGCGCCAATCACAACAGCATCGACTTGCGCAATCATGGAGCTTCTATCCTTATTTTCCCGGATGTGTCACACAGGGTGGAGATGGTCAACGAACTCGTGGAATATTGAGGCGCATGTCAAAGCATTTCGAACCGCCGCTGCGTAAAATCGCCATAGTCACCGGTGCCGCACGGGGAATTGGCGCCGCCATCGCGCGCCGCCTGGCGCAAGACGGTCATGACGTGGCGGTCCTGGACCTGCGGCGCGAGGCCTGTGCCGAGACGATTGCCGCCATTGAGAGCGCCGGTCGGCGCAGTGTCGCGGTGGCCGTCGACGTTTCCGACGAAGCGGCCGTGCGGCGCGGCGTTGCCGAGGTCGTCGAGGCTTTGGGCGCCCCCACGGTGCTGGTGAACAATGCCGGCATTATCCGCGACCGTACCCTGGCGAAGCTGTCGCTCGATGACTGGGAGACTGTCATCAACGTCAATCTGCGATCGGTTTTTCTGATGTGCCGCGAAGTCCAGGGTTACATGCGCGAGGCGCGCTGGGGCCGGATCGTCAACCTTTCCAGCATCGCTGCGCTCGGGGCCTATGGCGAGGCCAATTACGCTGCGGCGAAGGCCGGGATACAGGGCCTCACCAGGACGATCGCAATCGAAATGGGCCGGTTCGGCGTCACCGCCAATGTGGTTGCCCCCGGGTTCGTGGTTACCGATATGACCCGCGAGGTCGCAGCAAGGATGAACGTGACGATCGAAGCGATGACCGAAGAGATGATGCGGGACGTTCACGTTGGAAGATCCGGCGAGCCCGACGATATCGCCAACGCCGTCGCCTTCTTTACAGATGCCCGATCAAGCTTCGTGACCGGCCAGGTCCTCTACGTCGCCGGCGCACCGCGCGGCTGAGATCGCGCGCGGCCGCGCTGGCGGCGGCGGACAAGGCCGTGTTATCCCCATTTTTGCCATCAAAGGCGATAGCCTCGCGGATCGCGTGTGGCTATTTGCCCACAGGGGCAGACAAATCCACCCGAAACCTTGAAAAACGTCAACGGAATCGTTGACATGGCGGCTTGCGACTTTATTTCCCGCCAATCAATAATTCTACAGGTCTGCCATGGGGAGAAGCAACATGATAATTCGGAACTCTGCTCTGCGAGCAGCGCTGTTTGCTGCGCTTGTGACCGGGACCAGCGGCGTTGCGCTGGCGCAAGCCGATACCAGTTCAACCGCGAACGAAGCCAGCGAGCCACAAGGCGGACTTGCCGACATCATCGTCACGGCGACCAAGCGCAGCGAAAATCTGCAGGACGTGCCGGTCAGCATCTCGGCGATCGGCAACGAGCAGCTCGCGTCGCGCGGCGTCACGACGTCGAACGATCTGGGCTCGGTTGTGCCGAATCTGACGGTGAGCTCGCAATACGGCGATACCTCGCCGAACTTTTCCCTGCGCGGCGTCGGCGTAACCAACGAATTCGCCGCCAACACGGCCTC
>JANMCD010000124.1:0-6267 GCA_031360905.1 Novosphingobium sp. | reverse complement strand
TCGGCAAGGCTTGTTGTCTGGAGTTCGCTCATGCCTGCAATGTCCTTTCGAGCGCATGGAGATCCTGCGCCGCCTTGAGAATGTCGTGCGGCCGGCGCGCGGCCCTCAGGCCCTGGGCCAGGGCGGAAAAAGCCGCGGGTGTGCCGGTGCGGCTGGCGAGCGAACGGTCGATCGCCGCTTCCGTGGCATTGGCATCGGCCTGCCGGGGCAGCGCCAGGACGCGGGCGAGCCGTTCTCGCGCGGCCGTGGCATAAGGACCGGCAACCAGGTGTAGCCTACCGCTGCGGCGGATCAGCCCGGCGGCATTGTCGACTAGAGCCCGCTTGCCAAAGGCAATGGCGCGCGCGGCTTGGCGCGGCGGGCCGAAGCGCAGGAAGGCCCGCCAGCCGACCGCTAGTGCAGCCAGCAGCAGGCACAATGTCGCCGCCAGAAACGGCGGGGTAAACGCGAGGGTGAGCAAATTGGCCGAGCGGGCGTGGCCGTTGAGGGTGAGGTCGAAAGTCACGGCACCGGCGCTGCCCCCGGCGGCGGCTCGCACCAGCCGTTCGGCGAGCCGGGCATTCGCCTGGCTGGCCATGCCGTAATTGTCGAGCAGATCGGGCTCGAACACCACCACCAGCGGGTACAGTTCCTCGTCCTGGCCATATCGATCGGGGCCATGCAAAGCGATACGCTCAAGGTCCGGATAGATCCCGTCGTCGCCCAGATAGCCAGCCAGAATGCGCCCATCCTGCTGGCCTTCGACCAGCGGGACGAGAGCCTCGCCCCGGCCCGCTTGCACCGCATTGCCGGCGGGGAGTCTGCCCCCGGTACCGTCGGCGACCCATAGCGCGGCAGTGCGGCCCGCCTGCATCGGCGCGATTTCGGCGGAGAAGTAATCGAGAAATCCCTCCCAACGCGGCGTTGCTGTCCCGGCGAGCTGGACCCAGCCCCGCTTCGCCCCCGGCACACTTGTCCCGACCGGCTCGCCGATCCATTTGGGCGTGACAACCAGCGTCGGGCCGATGTGGCGGCGGTCCGCGACGATGCGCTCCAGCTCCGCGCCATCGGCACCGTGCGGCGGGGTCAGCACCAGCAGGCCCGGCGCTGCGAGCGCCGCCGCGCTGCGCGAGCGCCGCACGGTGAAGCCGCGGCGACCCAGATAATCGGCCAGCCCCGCATAGCCGTTCAACCCTTTGCCGCCGGCGTGAGCGCCCCCGTCGTTGACCGAGCCGGCAGCCATTCCCGCGCCGATCGTCCAGAGCAGCACGACGAAGGCGATGGCGCCGAACAGTACTAGCGCCAGCGCCGCGCGGGGGCTGAACGGGTTGGCCGGCCCGGCGGTCATCGACGCGGGGGTCAGGTCGTCACCGCTCATCCAGCGGGTTCCTTGCCCCGGAATTCCTGCAGGGCAAAATCGGCATAGGCCCGGCGCGCGGCCTGCCAGTCGCCAGCATCCAACTCGCGCAGGGCGAACAGGCTGCGCTCGACCCGCGCGGCGATCACCGCGAATGCGGCCCGCGCGTGATCGGACAGCAGCGGCAGCGCGGCGATTTCCCGCGCGGTACTGGCCGGGTGCAGCCAGGCCGGCCGCGCCACGGCGATATGGTGGACGCTGCGCTGCAACAGCAGATGCGCCGCCTCGCCGAAGCGGCCCTCGGCAGCGAGCCGGTCGGCGTCCTCGAGCAGGGCGGCCGCATGGGCGCGGCCCGGCGCCCACTCGTCTGCGGTGGGCGCACCGGGCTTGCGGCGCCGGCGCAGCAGCGGCTGGACAACCAGCCGCCAGAGCAGGAGGAGTACGCCAAGAAGCGCCAGCGCGATGAAGATCTTCTCGATCACCGGCCAGGACAGGCCGAGCGCCCGGCCGACCGGCTCGAACAGCCAGCGCAGCCACTCGTCCAGCAGTTTCAACCAGCCGGGCGTCCGGATCGGCTGGATCGGCGGCAGCGGGGTGAACTGGATGTCGGACGATGTGCGCATCGCCGCCCAATCCCGGGCCGCATCGCTCGCCGCCGCCGAGCCCGCGATCTCTGACCCCTGCGTCGTCACCGCCGCTTGGTGGCATGCGGACGGGATCGGCGCAAGCCAGCTCCCCGCTCTAGCCCCGCGCCCGGGCCTGCGGGTAGCTGCCGAGCAAGCGGATGTCCTTGCAGTGGAAGGCGAGTTCCTCGATCGCGCGGTCGATGGCGGGATCGCCCGGCGCGCCTTCGATATCGGCGTAGAAGGTGGTCGCGGCGAAGCTCGAGCCCTTCTGGTAACTTTCCAGCTTGGTCATGTTGACGCCATTGGTGGCGAAGCCGCCCAGCGCCTTGTAGAGCGCGGAGGGCACATTCTTCACCTCGAATACCAGGGTGGTCATCGCGGTGCCGCCCGCCAGGGCTGCGGGATCGAGCGGCTGCTTCGCCAGCACCACGAAGCGGGTGGTGTTGTCTGCTGCATCCTCGATATTGTCGGCGACGATCCGGAGCCCGTAGAGCTCGGCGGCGATGCGCGGCGCGATGGCGCAGGCCGCGCGGTCGCCCTGCTCCTTGACGAAGGCGGCGGCGCCGGCGGTATCGGCATAGGCCATCGGCACGATGCCGCGGGCGCGCAGGTAATGCCGGGTCTGGCCGAGCGCCTGGGGATGGCTGTAGGCGGCGGCGAACGGTCCCTGATCCAGCCCCATCAGCGCATAGGATATCGGCAGGAAATACTCGCCGACGATCGACAGCCCGCTTTCTGGCAGCAGGAAATGAATGTCCGCCACCCGGCCGTGCTGCGAATTCTCGATCGGGATGATCGCCCGCGCCGCCAGCCCGTCCTTTACCGCGTCGAGCGAGTCCTCGAAGCTGAAGCAGGCCAGTGCCAGGCTTTGCCGATCGTATTCGAGCGCGGCGCGATGTCCGTTGCACCCCGGCGCGCCCTGGAATGAGATCGCGCGTGCGGGATCGGCGGCGGCTGCGCGGGCCAGTTCATCGACCAGGGCGAGGGCGGGGGCGGGAAAGGAGTGCATGTTCGCCGCGGCGCTTACGGCGCTTGGGCAAATCCCGCAATGGCCCTTGCGCTGGGCCGAACGCCTGACTAGAGCGGCGCGCAATCGCCCGAGACTTTTAGCACGGCAATAGCACGGCATTACCCACGAGGCTGTTTTTCGATGGATGATCGTTTCAATACCATTGCCGGCTGGACGCTGTTTTCCGGCATCGTCGCGCTCGGCCTGTCCAGCGTGAGCGGCAAATTCTTTCAAGCGGACAAAGCCCATCGCCCGCACGAAATGGGCTATGCGATTGAAGGCGTGGTTTCCAGCGAAGCCGGCCCGGCGGCCGAGGTTCCGATTGCAACCCTGCTCGCCAGCGCCGACCCGGCCAAGGGCGAAAGCGTGTTCCGCAAATGCGCCTCGTGCCACACGGTCAACCAGGGCGGAGCGAATGGCATCGGGCCGAACCTCTACGGAGTTGTTGGCAAGCCGGTCGGCAAGCATGCCCCCGGCTTCGCCTATTCGCCCGATCTTGCAGGCCACGGCGGCACCTGGGATTTTGCTACGCTGAGCGAATGGCTGCACCGCCCAAAGGCTTTCGCGCCCGGCACCAAGATGACCTTCGCCGGCCTCGATAACGGCCAGGACCGTGCCAATGTCATCGCCTATCTGAACGCCCAGGGTTCGAACCTGCCGCTGCCCGCCGCTCCTGCGGCGGCGGCGGCTCCGGACCCGGCGGATGGCGGGGCACCTGCGGCCGCCGAGCCAGCCGAAGGCGCTGCGCCGGCGGCGGCTCCGCCGGAAACGCCCAAGCATTAAGGCGCCGCTATTCCCGCCCTTTGAACCCCTGGGCGATCACATACCATTCCGATGAATCCTTCCGGCTCGCGGGCGGCTTGGCGTGCTTGACGGTAGCGAAATGGCGCTTGAGCAGGGTGAGCAGCGCGGCGTCGGTGCCGCCGGCCAGCACCTTGGCGACAAACCCCCCGCCCGGGGCCAGCGCGGCGATGGCGAAGTCCGCCGCCGCCTCGACCAGGCCCATCGTGCGCAGATGGTCGGTCTGTTTGTGGCCGACGGTGTTGGCCGCCATGTCTGACAGGACGAGATCCGGCGGACCATCCAGCGCCCCGGCAAGCGCGGCGGGGGCTTCGTCGGCCATGAAGTCCATTTCGAAAATCGTGACGCCCGCGATTGGATCGGTCGGCAGCAGGTCGATCCCGGCGACCATGGCCTTCGGGCAGCGCTGGCGCACCACCTGGCTCCACCCGCCCGGCGCGATGCCGAGGTCGACCACCCGCGCCGCGCCGCGCAGCAGTCCGAATTTCTCATCCAGCTCGGCCAGCTTGTAAGCGGCGCGGCTGCGATAGCCCTCGGCACGCGCCTTCTGCACATAGGGATCGTTGATCTGCCGGGTCAGCCAGCGGGTGGAGCTGGCGGTGCGCTTTTTCGCCGTCTTCAGGCGCTCGCGGTCACCCCCCGACCGGCTCACGACTTTGCCGCCATGGGGCGCAGAAGGGCGCCGGCCCGTGCCACGTTCACATCTCCCCCCGCCGCAAGCGCAACAGATCGGCCCGCATGCGGTCGCCATCGCCGCTGGCGGACATAAGGCTGCGCAATATGCCCTCGCGGATGCCGCGGTCGGCGACGCCCAGCCGGTCGGCGGGCCAGAAATCGAGGATCGCCTCGAGTATGGCACAGCCGGCGACCACCAGATCGGCGCGCTCACGACCGATGCACGGCAGTCGCTGGCGTTCGGCGAGCGACATCGCCGACAGCCGGGCGCTGATCGCCCGCATTGCGCCAGCCGGCACGATCAGCCCGTCGACCGCGCGGCGGTCGTATTGCGGCAGGTCGAGATGGAGGCTGGCCAGTGTCGTCACCGTGCCGCTAGTGCCGAGCAGGCGCAGCATCGCGACCGGCTCCGCCGATACCCGCGAGTCGGCAACACGTTCGGCAAATGCGGCGAAGCTGGCCGAAACCCGCGCGCGCATATCGGCATAGCGCGCCATGCGCCCGGCCTGGTCGTCGCCCTCGGGACCCACTGTCTCGGTCAGCGACACCACCCCCCACGGCACGCTTTGCCAGTCGAGAATGCGCGGCACGGTAGCGGTCGGCTCGATCAGCACCAGCTCGGTCGAGCCGCCGCCGATGTCGAAGATCATCGCCGGACCGTTGCCGGCTTCGAGCAGGATGTGGCAGCCGAGCACGGCAAGCCGCGCTTCCTCGCGCGCGGAGATGACGTCGAGCGCGATACCGGTCTCAGTCCGCACGCGCTCGATGAATTCAGCCCCGTTGGCCGCCTGGCGGCACGCCTCGGTGGCAACGGAGCGGGCGAGATGGACATTGCGCCGCTGCAGCTTGTCGGCGCAAATGCCAAGCGCTCCCAGTGCCCGGTCCATCGCCGCCTGGCTGAGACGGCCGGTCTGCGCCAAGCCTTCGCCAAGCCGCACAACCCGGCTGAAGGCATCGACCACCACGAAATTCTCACCGGAGGGACGCGCGATCAGCAGCCGGCAATTGTTGGTGCCGAGATCGATCGCGGCATAGGACTGACGGTATGGATAGGGCGCGGGAATGGTGCGAGGCAGCTCGTCCGTACCGGCAAAGTCCGCGCCGCTGGATAAGGGCCGGTGCACCACGGGGGGAGCGCAGGGCTCGCTGGCCGCCTGCGCCGGCCGGGCATCCGCGCCCTCAGCCGCCCCGGCGCGCATAACCGGCGGAATTTGTTCCGCCATAATCTGTGCACTCTTATCGTTTTCCCGCCGAATGCGGCGTGTACCTGAAGGCGATCCTAGCGCTGCCGGGGCCGGGGGGCAAGCGCGCCGTCTTGACGGGAATCACCCGCCCGCCTAGAGGCACGCGCCTGCTGCCCCGTCGTCTAACGGTAAGACTACGGACTCTGACTCCGTCTATCGAGGTTCGAATCCTCGCGGGGCATCCAGTTTCACGGTATTATGTAGCAAACGCACCAAGGCGCGGGCGAATGCGAAGCCTCGCGCTGGCGTTTGCCATTGTATGCGGTGTGTGGGGCGGGCCGTCGTTAGGTCATGCTGTTACCAGTGGGCGCGTCAGCATGATCCATTCCCAAGCCGCGAGTGGACGCATCGACATACGCGCAATATCGAGTTTCCTGCCCCATGCCGAAGACATCATGGTAATTTATGCGTCCGTAAAAACAGACCCAATAGTCGCCATGCCGGAGAATGTTTTCCGGAGTATCGTCGGCCTGCACGGTTATTGCCGTCTGTTTGATACCGCCTTTTCCTATGATCGCACGTCCCCCCTCGCGATCAATGCGTGGTTCCTGTCGTGGATTTGCCCCGTCAAAAGCC
>JANMCD010000095.1:0-15168 GCA_031360905.1 Novosphingobium sp. | reverse complement strand
GAAACGGCAAAAAGTTCTGCACAGTTCCTGCACAGGCCAAAAATCGTTATTTTTATAAGTTTTATCAGCGACTTACAAGTAACCGATATATGGTCGGGGAGACAGGATTCGAACCTGCGACCCTCTGCTCCCAAAGCAGATGCGCTACCGGGCTGCGCTACTCCCCGACCCGGGGGTATTTCCGTTCGGGCGATGGTGGGCCCGGCAGGACTCGAACCTGCGACCTAGCCGTTATGAGCGGCCAGCTCTAACCAACTGAGCTACAGGCCCGTTTCACCGCGCCCGTTAGCGCTGGGGACGCTGCCGGACGGCCGGGCGTTAGCTGGCGGCGCTCGGCTAGGCAAGCTTCGCCGCTGCCATAATCTCGCCCACGCCGGTGGGGCCAATGTTGCGACGGGCAAGATGCGCAAAAACCTGCCGCCACCAATCGTAAAATCTGTCGAGATCCTCGCCATCCCGCACATAGGTTGTGTTGCCGGGAACCAGCGAAGGACTGTGGAACGAAAACACCAGCACCGGCAGTCCCTCGGCAATCGCCGCATCGATACCGCGAATCGCCTCACCGACATTTACCCCTTCCGGCGTGAGCGGGATGCGCTCCAGCAAGCCGAGGCGCGCCAATACGCCGCGCAGCCGCGGCACGCGCCACATTCTGGCGTGCAGCCAGTTTCCGGTCCGCCGCAACAACCCGCAATAGACGGTCGTCAACGGCAGTTCGAGCAGTCCGGATTTTCGGCTCAGCCAATAAGGCCGGGCCGGATGCTCGCGGTAATTGGGTCCGCCGGACGAACTGTAATCGAAGCGGGCACGCACCGATGTATCGATGGCGATACCGCCCTGCGCGAGGATTTCCGCGGTATTGGCGCCGGCACCGTAGCGGCCGCAGCGATAGATGCGGGGCGCAACCCCGAAATTCCGCTCGATTGTTGCGCGCAGCTCGGAGAATTTCGCCAGTTCAAGTTCTATCGGTAAATTTCCAGCGAAACTGTTGAAGGAATTTACCTCTTCTTCGTGCGGCGGATTAACCCAGGGATGCAGCTGCACGCCGATCTCGGCCGTGCCTGCCCGGATCGCCGGTCCGAGAATCTCGGCAGCCGCGGCTGATGTGGCGACCGGATAATCAACGAGGAATACTGGCACCACGCCGAAACCCTGGCAGAACTGCAGGAACTTACGAATGGCCGGGATAGCGACGACGCTATGCTGCTGCCGATCGAGCGGCGCGTCCCAATCGAATTCTTCCTCGGTGTCGACGGTCAGCAGGAACCGCTTGCCGAAGGCTTCGTCAAAGCGGACGCAGTCCGGAACTTGCGGCACATCGCAGATACGGACGTCCCCCAACTTCGCCGAGCTCCCCAAGCCTGATGCGCGCGCGGAAAACTTATCGCGCCGCGCCGCTGGTACCTTCAACCGTGCTATGGGCCGCCTCGGTTGCGGTCAAGTCCGGCAAGTGCAACTCGAGGGTCTCGCCGTGCCGCTGGAGCTTACCGCCGGCCGCCGAAGCTTCGGCTGACGCCAGTCGCAGGCTGAAGCTGGAACCAAACACGCCTGCGGATAACGCGTGGGCTGACGAACCTCCTACGGGGCCGGACAGCCGGTCCTGCTCTGGCCCGAGACTGGCTGGCAGCTGCATGGCAAGCACTGCCATCTCACCACGGCGCATGACGCGAAGCTTGAGAATTTCACCGGGGCTGGCCGCACCGGCCAGCGTCGCCAGCAGGCGCCAGGCCAGACGATCGGCCTCTTCCCGGGCGATCGCCACGGCAAGTGGGCCTTCCGATTGCTTCTCCAAGTCGAAACCGCTGCCGCGCGCGCCGGTGAAATGACCGAGCTGGTCGATAGTTGCAGCGAGCACCTCGGCAAAGTCGCAGCCGCCGGTTTCCAGCTTCTGCCTGCCACTTTCGAGCCGCGCCAGGCGTTCCAGCTCCTCGAATCCCGCGAGCATGCGCGCGGCGTCGGCGGCGATCGATGCCGCCAGCGCCCGGTACTCATGCGGAGTGGGGCCGAACAGCTGCTGCTGGATGACTTCGGCAAAGCCTTGGATGGCGCTCACCGGCGTGCGCAATTCATGCAACAATTGCCGCATGCGGTCACCTTCGCTTTCGGCCGTAGCGAGCGGAACCGCAGCCGTCTGCGCCGGCTCGGCCCGGCGCATGCGGCCGGCAAAGCCGGTAAAGCGGCCGGTCTGCGGATCGAAACCGGGCACCGCATCGACTTGCCAGGGACCGGCGACACCGGGCGCACCGGCAATATCGATCACGGCGGCACGGATGGGCTGGCGGTGCCGCAATGCCGCAATCAGCGACGCCGGGGCGCTAACTGCTGCTGCGGCATCTTCGCCCGCAAGCCGGAGACCAATGACCATCGGCGCCATGCCGGGATCGCTCCACACAATCCGCCCGTCAGGGTCGGTGGCAAAGTCGAACGCGCGTACGCGCGGAGCAGGGCGGTGGGAGATCGCTTCTCTAAGCCGCGAATCGTTCGCGCCAATCGGCATTTCCAGCGGCTGGCGCGATTTCCGAAAATCCTCGATCCGCCGAACGATGGCCCCGAAGCCGCCGCCCGGCGTGGCTGGCAGGTGCCGCGGTTCCCGTTGCCCCGGAGCCTGCGGCAATGCTGCCTGCGCCAAGGCCGCCTGCGCCAGCGCCGCGTCGCTCTCGCCGGGTGGCAGGCCGCGCAAGACTATGCCCAGCCGCTCGAACAACGCTTCGGCTCGGGGACCCAGATCGCGCCGCTCGCGCACCAGCCCGCGCGCGGCGACCGGCAGTCCGGGGGCGAGGTCGACCCATTCATCTTCGCTCAGCTGAGCCTGCGATATCGCAGCGGCGGCGACGACCGGCTCGGCGCTGGCCAGCAGCGCCACCAACAGCGGATTGCGCAGCCGCAGTCCGGGATCGCGCAGCATGACGGCGCGGTCGGCGGGATCGATGGATTTCGCCAGCTCGCCAAGCCGGTCGCAAGCCGCATCGATCTGTGGGCCCTGCGTATCGATCGGCAGGGTTCCGAGCAGGTCGAGCAGCTGACGATACTGGATGCGCGCCGTCACTGCCCCGCTGGCGCGCTGGCGCAGTACTGTGGCGAGTCGGTCGTCGAAATGCATTGTGGCTCCGAGGATCCCTTTCCCGGCGTAAGGTGAAATCTGCAAGGCGAGGACCGGAATATGCCTCTAGCAGCTAACAGCGGCCGGGAAAGCGCGGGGAGGAGCGCGTTGCAAAGCGGGACGATTGCGGCCATAGAAAATAATATTGTCGATAAGGCTTGGAGCTATCGGCATAAGTTACCGAAACGCCTGACTACCGCGACCGTTCCGGGTCGCCCCGGGGGTGGCTTGAAAATGGCGAATCTGGACCCGATAGACCGGCGGTTGCTTGCCGAACTGCAAGGCGAGGGGCGAGTGACGAATGTCGAACTCGCCCACCGTGTCGGCCTGACCGCGCCGCCATGCCTGCGCCGGGTGCGTGCGCTCGAAGATTCCGGTGTTATCAAAGGCTATCATGCCGAACTCGATGCTGCGAAGCTGGGCTTTGCCATAACTGTCTTCGCCATGGTAAGCCTCAAGAGCCAGGCCGAGGAAGCGCTGCGGCAGTTCGAGGATCACATGCGCGCGCTGCCCGAAGTGCGCGAGTGTCACATGCTCAACGGTGAGATCGATTTCATCCTCAAGATCGTCAGCAAGGATTTGCAGAGCTTTCAGGAATTCCTGACCAGCAAGCTGACACCGGCGCCCAATGTCGGCAGCGTCAAGACCTCGCTGACCATCCGCACGGCGAAGCTTTTGCCCGGGGTGCCGCTGGGTTAGCGAGGCACAGTCGCGTTGAGACGTGGCCGGTCCGACAGATTCGGCTGGCGCGGGGCGGCGCGGGCGAGACACGCGTCTGCGGCCGGGTGGGCAGAATCGCCCAATAAGTAACCTCTCCTCGAAATTAGGTATTTAGTTCCGGAATTCTTGTGTCCCCGGAACTTCCTAGCTCCGGTATGTCGGTGTCACTGCATTGCCATATACGCGTCACTTGGCCGCTCCAGAAATTCAGAGAAAATCTCCATTTTCTTTTCAACGCGAAATCCACACGCAACAGCGCAAACCTGGAATGGTCGAATGCCAGGACTTAAGAATGTCATCTGCATTTCAGAATGATAGATCAACGATTCGGGAGTGAGGGGAAGAAAATTGGCTATCATCAACGGAACTCAAGGCAACGACGACGGCATCAGCAACCCCGTTCTGCGGAGTCCGGGTGACCCGAGTGTCCTTTACGGTTTCGGCGGCGACGATGTGCTGATCAGGTCCTCCCGTCCGTTTGATGAAACGCCTGACGTGCTCTACGGCGGTACGGGTAATGATCGATATGTCCTGGGTGTACAGGGCCAATACTTTATCTATTCGACACCGATAATCTGGGTGCCTTACGCAGCCGATGTCGATATTCACGAAGCAGCCAGTGTCACCGACACCAATGACCGGCTCGACATGGCGCTGGGCGGTTACGACATCCAGACCTCGATGGTCTTCAATGGATCGGACGTGATCATCTCCACTTACGCGCGGACGGTTCGCCTGTTCGACAATTATGACGTCGATGCCGCGGGTAATCTTATCTCCGGTGTCGATTTCGCGGAGATCAAGGAATACAGTGTCGCCTCTCCGCTGATATCGCACGATCTCAAGCTGCAGGGCAGCGAAGTCACCTTTGTTCGCAATGGGTCGGCGGGCGTCGACTTCCTGGCCGGCGATGCGCAGGGCAATGTCATCGACGGACGCGACGGCAACGACAATGTGTCTGGCGGCGGCGGCAACGATTTCATCACTGGCGGCGAAGGCGACGATTTGGTCGACGGCGGCGAGGGTGACGATCGCCTGTTCGGCGGCCATGGCGCGGACAGCTTGTCCGGCGGCGCAGGCAACGACAAGCTCAGAGGCATGACCGGCAACGATCACCTGGAAGGCGGCGCGGGCGACGACCTTTACAGCTACAATTTGGCTGACGGACACGACACCATCACCGAAACGCTGGGGGCCGATGTCATACAATTCGGCGCCGGCATTACCCAGGCCGATATAGCCATTAGCCAGAACGGAGCAAACCTGCTGATCGCCCTGGCCGATGGTTCGATTACCGTACTCGGCCAAGGCAATGGCAGCGGCGGGCGGGTTGAGCGTCTGCGCTTCGATGATGGTTCGGAGATCGACCTCAGTCAGGTGGTCAACTGGGTGCCGGTGGCCCGCGACGATCTGTTCAGCGTCGTGGAAGGCAGCTCCATCTCGGGCAATCTGTTTGCCGACAATGGCGCCGGCGCCGATTCCGATCCCGATGGCCATACATTAACAACGCAGGCGCGTAGCTTCGCCACTGCGAATGGCGGCACAGTGACGATCGCCGCGAACGGCGCCTTCACCTATCTAGCCGCGTCCGGTTTTGCCGGAGCGGATACGCTGACCTATTCGGTGGCGGACGGTTTCGGCGGATCGGGTAGCGCTACGGTGACCGTAAATGTTCTGGCCAATCTTGCGCCCGACGCCCGCGACGACATGTTCAGCGTCGTGCAGGGCCGCTCGATCTCCGGCAATCTGTTTGCCGACAACGGCGGCGGTGCGGATGCCGATCCTGATGGCAGTATTCTGTCAATCGAGGCGCGCAGTTTCGTCACCGCCAATGGCGGTACGGTCTCGATCGCCGCGAACGGCACCTTCATCTATCGTGCAGCGGCCGGTTTTGCCGGAGCGGACACGCTGACCTATTCGGTCAAGGATGCTTACGGCAAATCCGATAGCGCAACTGTGACGGTAAACGTCCAGACCAATCTCGCGCCACTGGCCAAAGCAGACCGGTTTGCCGGAACCGAAGATCGCGCGCTGACCGGCAATGTCCTGGCCGATAACGGCGCAGGCGCGGACAGCGATGCCAACGGCGACTCCCTGACCATTACCGCCCAGACGCTGACCACCGCGCGTGGCGGCAGCGTCACCATGCTGGCGAACGGCAACTTCACCTATACTCCAAAAGCCAATTTCAACGGGCAGGACAGCTTCGTCTATATTGTCAGCGATCCCAGCGGACTGTCGTCGAACGCCACCGCGACGATCGACCTGGCGTCGGTGAATGATGCGCCGACCGCTGTTGCCGATTCGATCGCGGCGGTTACATCCACGCTCAAGTCCGGCAATCTCCTGCTTAATGACAGCGATATAGAGGGCGATGCGCTGTCGGCGGCACCGACAAGTTTTACGACGGCGCGCGGCGGCGCGGTGACAGTCTCCCCGAATGGTCAGTTCACCTATCAGAATTTCGAAGGTCTGCTCGGTGCCGACAGCTTCTCCTATACGCTGCTCGACAGCAAGGGCGGTTCGGCCACGGGCAGCGCAACGGTCCAGCTTTCCGCGCCTGCCGGAGCAATGGTCGGCGGAATTGACGACGATATCATCAGGGGAACCGCCGGAATCGACATCATACTGGGTCAGTCCGGCAAGGACGAAGTCTACGGCGGCGGCGGGGCCGACAAGATCTATGGCGGGGCGGGCGACGACGATCTCAATGGCGATGGCGGCAACGATCAGCTGTTTGGCGGGCAAGGCAATGACAAGCTCCTGGGCGGGGCCGGAAACGACCGGCTAGCCGGCAACAGCGGCATCGACGAATTGCGGGGCGGTCCGGGCGCCGACCGGTTTGTCTTCTGGAATATCGGCGATGGCCCTGATCTCATCAAGGATTTCAAGGTTAGCGAAAAGGATGTGATCGATCTCGCCGCCCTGTTCGACAAACCGTTCGATTCCGCCACCCAGGCGGTGACCGATTTCGTTCGCATCACACAGTCCGGCACCTCAAGCGTGCTGGCCTTCGACGCGGACGGCACCGGCGGGGCGGCGAACTTCGTGACGCTCGCCACACTGTCGGGAACGATCGGATTAACCGACGAGGCGGCACTGTTCGCCAGCGGGCAGCTGGTCCTGTTTATGGCGTAATTGCGGGGACATTAATTCGCTCTGGGGGCGCAATGCCAATAAACCCTTCGCTTTCCGACCGCATGGCCCCGCCATGGTCGGCCCGATCAACCAATGCAAATAATTTGAAGATTGAATGGCTTAGTCCCCGAAGCCGACCCGGACATCTTCCGAGGAAGAACTGGTAGTAGGAAGCACGGATTTTTGGATAGCTGGTTCCGGATCCATAGTCGCGACAATGGCCGGATCGATCCGCAGGACGGAATATCCGCCGACGGCTCCCGCCCCGAACCCCGGAGCGAACAGGCGCATTGGCTTTGCGATGACGCCTGCGACGACTGCGTCGTGGATCGCCAGCGGGATGCTGGCCGATGAGGTATTTCCGACCCGCTCAATGTTGAAGTAAAGCTGATCGGGAGTCAGCCCTGCTTCGACCGCCAGTTCGGTGACCATCGTCTTGTTGGCCTGATGGGGCACGATGAGGTCAATATCGTCGATCATCTTTACGCCGCCATGGATACCCGGCAGGGTCCGCAGCTCGTCCAGCATCTGGATCAGGTACCGCCGCGCCAATGCCCGCACGGGTGGGCCGTAGACGGTGATATTGTTGTCGAATTCGGGGTTCGGCCAGACGATGGCGTTGACCTCGTTCCATGGGCCGCTGGCATAGGTCTGCACGATGTCGATATCCGGCTCGCTGCCTTCGGGTGCGGGTCCGATGACCATCGCCGCCGCAGCGTCGCCAAACAGCATGCGCGAAGTGCGGACATTGCCGATCTTGTCCGAGAACTTCTCACCACAGACGAGCAGCACCGGTCGGTTTACCTCATCGAGGATGCGAAGTGCCTCCGCCAACCCGTAGGGCATGCCGGCGCAGGCGGCGACAATGTCGCAGGAATTGTGTGTCTGGTAGATGCCGAGTTCGGCTGACAGCCAAGTCGCCACTGACGGAATCAGGCGGACGCTGGTGCACGAACAGAATAGGACGGCGCCGATCTCCTCCGGCTGGCGGCCGGCGTGCTTGAGCGCGCTGCGCGCCACGTCGAGCGAAATGTCTTCGAGCGTCCGGTCGGTGTAGCGGCGTGCCTCGATCCCGGTCTTGGACCTGATTTCCTCAGAGGTCATCGGCGACCAGTTCATCGCGGCGTTGCGGATGACATCTTCGTTGGTGCAGATCTGCTCGCCGGGACGAGCAGCCAGCGCTTCTATCCGCGGCATGATCGAGAACTTCTGTCGCACGATCACCGGCGGATACGGCCGGATCGGCTGCTTCGACTCGATGGCAATGCGGACCGGAGCAGCCGGCTCCGGCCCGTCCTGCGCCGCTTTCACGCGATTGATGAAGTTGAGCACTTCCCGGTTGCGTGGTTCGAAAACGATCACGAAATCATCATCTCCGATCTCTTCCGGCCGAGCGAGCCGCTGCCGTGAGCGGTCCCATGGATAAAGATTGTGAAGCAGCATGACCCAGCGGCGGATCGCTTCCAGTTCGGGCGCGTCTTCCTTGCAATCGATGATGTCCTGGTCGGTGAAGAGTGGGAAATTAGGGTCATGACGGTCGAGCACGGTCGTCAAATTCTCGGGATTGGCGAGAAATTCGGCGATGGTCGGCTTGATCGGCGGCAAGTATGTCGCGTGATGCCGTTTGTGGCGCACCACCTCGAACAGCAGGTCGAATATCTGGTCCTCGGATGCAGCTGACTGCGGATTGCTGGTCGGGAGGGCTTCGTAGGCTGACTTGACCGATGCGATCTTGCGCTCGCCATCACGCCATGGCGTCTGCACCGGGAGGAACAGGTCGGGCCGATTCCGCGGGACATCGCGCCAGCGCATTGGGCGCTTTTGGTACAGGGTCAGAGTATTGCGATTGACCCAATAGAGGTTGAGAGCAACGTCGCGCAGCAGTTCGATCCGGCTGCGATACTTGCCGGCCTCAATCGACTCGAGGATTTCGGTGCCGCTCGGTGCTTTGGATTCCATGTCGCGCTTGACGATCGTTTCGAACTGCGCGAGCGAGGTAATGACGGAAAAGTCCAGTTGCGCGAACAAGTTCGCGGGCAGCACCAGTGAACCATGGCGATTCAGGACGAAGGATTTCATAAGGCCGGTCTCTCGCTTCCATCGAAATAAATCCAGAAGACGAGTGCGTTGCCCGGGAAAGTGGACCGGACGGCAGCTCGTCCTAGCCCATGCTCCTTAGGCTGCTGTCACCGCCCTGGTTTACATCTCTCTTGCACCTGTCGATTCACTTAGCAGTTTCTGACTACGGGCCAACTGTCGCTGGCATGCCGGCTTGAATAAGTATATGCCGCAAATCCGCCCTGGTTCAAGCATATTTGGTCATCATCACGGATCAGAGCGAAGCCGCGGCTTCCAGCGCCAGCAGGTAACTCTTGGCGCCAAAGCCAGCGATCGCCCCCTTGGCCGCCATGCCGACATAGCTGTGGCGGCGGTACTCCTCGCGGGAGTGGGGGTTGGAGAGGTGCACTTCGATCACCGGGGTCTTGATCGACCTGATCGCGTCGTAAAGCGCCAGGCTGGTGTGGGTCAGCGCCCCGGCGTTAAGCAGCACCGCATGCGCGCCCTGGCCCTGCGCCTCATGCAGCCAGTCGAGCAGATGGCCTTCGTGGTTCGACTGGCGTACGTCGATGGCGAGGCCCAGCGACTTGGCGCGGTCCTCGAGCATGCCGGCGATATCGTCGAGCGTGTCGCCGCCATAAATCTCCGGCTCGCGCAGGCCGAGCAGGTTCAGGTTTGGCCCGTTGAGCACATAAACCAGCTTTTCCGCCATGATCGGCTCCCCCCGCCTCGTCGATAGTCTGTCCCTTAGCCCTAGCAGTGCCGAACCGCAAATGCGCGCCGCTACCTGTCGCTGCCGGCGATCTTGCCCCATTGGCGCGCGGCCGTGTAGCCAAGATAGCCGGTGCCGAAGAGGGCATAGAGCGCATCGGGCAGGCTACCAAGATAACCGGCAATCCCCCGGACGATCGCATCGGCGGTGTGCGGCCGGAAGCCAGCTATCACCCCCATCGGCAAGGCCCACAGGATCATTGCATACATCACATAGAGAAAGCTCGGGCGCGCGCGAGACACCCAGGGGTCGGTTGGTACGGATTGATTGGCATCGGCAGAGGCCGCTGGCAAAATCGGCCAATCCTGGGAGTCTGCGAGCGCGATCAGTTCAAGCTTTGCCCTGTCCCGCACATATCTGTCGGGCAGCACCCGGTCGAGGATTGCGGCGAGTGTGTTGATCTGTGCATCAGTTGCAGGCATGGTGAGGCTCCTTTGGTTTCCCAAAGGCTGGCGGGTAACCAATCCGGTTGATGTAGGAAACAGCCACGGTCGTCCCGACTATTACGAGAGCCGAGTATATGCCCGCCGGGCCAGTTTGGTCGGGACGAGAGGATTCGAACCTCCGACCCCCACACCCCCAGTGTGATGCGCTACCAGGCTGCGCTACGTCCCGACCGAAGTGGCGGCCTATAGGCAGGTGCGGTCTGCAAGGCAAGCGTGCTGGCGATGCGAATGAGCCGTGGGATTGCCGCTTCGCACTGCGTTGCTATGCCCAGGCTTTGCTGCTAACCGCGCGCCATCCGAGCCTGGATGCACCCCATCGGCCCTTGGCGATCGGCGGGTGGCCGCTGTGGGCAAGCTTCCGAAATGAAAGCCGAAGTCCGCCCATGACCCCGTTATTTTCGCTCCTCGCTCCCGCCGCCGATGCCGCTGGCGCGCCGCCGGCATGGTTGCAGTTCCTGCCGCTCGTCGCCATGGCGCTGATCTTCTGGTTCCTCATTCTGCGCCCGCAAATGCGCCGTCAGAAGGACCAGCAAACCAAGATCGCCGCCATCAAGAAGGGCGATCAGGTGCTGACCGCTGGCGGCTTCGTCGGCAAGGTGATCAAGGTCGACGACCATTATGCCGACATCGAGCTGGCGCCCAATGTCAAGGTAAAGGCGGTCAAATCGACGATTTCCGACATCATCGCACCGACAGGCACGGCGCCCGCCAATGATTGAGCCGCTCAGCGTGTCGGCAATCCCAGGGCAGGATTGACCGGCAATGCTCGATTTTCCCCGCTGGAAGCAGCTGTGGTTCTGGTTCCTGACTCTGACTGCGGCGGCGGCGGCGATGCCGTCGCTATTCTCGCTGGCAAACGCGCATTGGCCAGCATTCCTGCCGAGCCCGGTCATCAACCTTGGCCTCGATCTGGCCGGGGGCAGTCATATCCTGCTGGAGGCCAACCCCGATCAGGTCACCAAGCAGCGGCTCGAGGGGATGGAGGAAAGCGTCCGCGCACGGCTGCGACAGGCGACGCCGGCAATCGCCATCGGCGATATTTCGAGCCGCGGCGGACAACTGAGCTTCATGCTGCAGGATCCCTCAAAGGTTGACGCCACCCGCGAGCAGATTCTGCCGCTGACCAGCGGCGCTGGGCTCACCGGCCAGCGCGACTGGGACATCAAGGTTGAGGACGGCTCGCGTTTCGTGCTGACGCCTACGCCCGAGGGCATCGAGCAGGCGGTTACCTTGGCGATGGATACCGCAACCGAAGTGGTGCGCAAGCGCATCGACGCGCTGGGCACCCGCGAGCCGACGATTATTCGTCAGGGCGATGACCGCATTGTTGTTCAAGTGCCCGGTCTCAAGGATCCACAGGCGCTGAAGAACCTGCTCGGCCAGACCGCCAACCTCGAGTTCAAGCTGGTCGATACCACCGCCTCGCCGACCGACATCGCCCAGGGTATCGCCCCGCCGGGCAGCCAGATCGTCCCCTACGCCGATCCGGCCGAGGGCCGCGGCGTTTCTGCGATCGCGGTCAAGCGGCTCGGCGGCATCCGGGGCGACCGGCTGACCGATGCGATGCAGAGCTTCGAGCAGCAGACCAACGAGCCGGTGGTGTCGATTACCTTCGACCAGCAGGGCGGCGCCAAATTTGCCAAGCTGACGACCGAAAACGTCAACCGGCCGTTCGCCATCATCCTCGATGGCAAGGTGCTTTCCGCGCCCAACATCAACGAGCCGATCCTTGGCGGCAGCGCCCAGATTTCCGGCAGCTTTACGGTGGAGACCGCCAACCAGCTGGCCATTGCGCTGCGTTCCGGCGCGCTGCCGGTGGACCTGCGCGTGGTGGAAGAGCGTTCGGTCGGGCCCGATCTCGGCGCGGATTCAATTCGCAAGGGTATGATCGCCATGCTGGTCGGCACGATCGCGCTGATGAGCTTCATTATCCTGACTTACGGCCGCTTCGGCGTCTATGCCTGCGTTGCGCTGGTGCTCAACGTCCTGATGATCCTGGGCGTCATGGCGGTCGCGGGCACCACGCTGACGCTGCCAGGCATTGCCGGCTTCGTACTGACTATCGGCGCGGCTGTGGATGCCAATGTGCTGATTTACGAGCGTATCCGGGAAGAACGGGCAAGAGGTCGGCGCGTCGTCCAGGCAGTGGAGGTGGGCTACAAGGAAGCCAGCCGGGCGATTTTCGACGCCAATATCACCAATGTCATCGCGGCGGTGCTGATGTTCCTGTTCGGCTCGGGTCCGATCCGCGGTTTTGCCGTGGTGCTGATGATCGGCATTGTCACCTCGGTGTTTACCGCCGTGACGCTGACCCGCATGTGGGTGGCGCGCTGGCTGCGCAAGACGCGGCCGGCGGACATCGTGATTTGACCCGGACGGCCCCATGAAACTCCTCAAGCTCATCCCCGACAACACCAACATCCGCTTCCTGCGCTGGCGGGTGCCATTCTACGCAATCAGCCTGCTGCTGATGGCAGCCTCGCTGGCGCTGGTATTCACCAAGGGGCTCAACCTCGGTGTCGATTTCATCGGCGGCCAAATGATCCGCGTAACCTTCGAGCGCTCAGCCACCGCACCTGTCGGCGAGTTGCGCAAACAGGTCGGCGCGCTCGGCTTTGGCGAGCCGACCATCCAGACCTTCGGCAAACCCAACCAGATCTCGATCCGGATGCGGCTTCCAGAAGGCTCCGAAGCCGATCCGGGCCTCTCGGAAGCGATGTCCAGCCGGATTACCCAATTGATCCGGGCGGAGCATGCCGATGCCCGGATCGACGGGGTGGATTCTGTCTCGGGCAAGGTTTCGGGCGAACTCTACAAAACCGGCATGACTGCGCTGATTGCGGCGATGGTGGCGATCTCGATCTATATCTGGGTGCGCTTCGAATGGCAGTTCGGCGTCGGCGCGCTGTTCTCGCTGGTGCATGACGTGACGCTGACGCTAGGTTTGTTCGCGTTGACCCAGCTGGAATTCGACCTCAACATCGTCGCGGCCATTCTCACGCTGATCGGCTATTCGCTCAACGATACCATCGTTGTCTATGACCGGATTCGAGAGAACCTGAAGAAGTATCGGCGGATGCCGATGCCCGAGCTGCTCGACCTGTCGGTCAACGAAACGCTGTCGCGCACCATTGTCACTTCGCTGTCAATGCTCATCACGCTAATGGCGCTGCTGCTGCTTGGCCCCAATGTCATCTTCGGCTTCACTGCGGCAATCACGTTTGGCATTTTCGTCGGCACCTACAGCTCGATTTATATGGCGGCACCGATCCTGATCTGGCTGAAAGTGACATCGACCAGCTTCGTGCCGGTCGAAAGCGAAACCGACCGGCAGGAACGGCTGGCGCGCGAGCGGAGTTAAGTTCCGGTCAGCCTCTTCCAATATCCGACCAGCTGGGCGGCATTGTCGTCCCAGCTGAACCCCGCCGCGCCGCGCACCACGGCATCGCGCGCCGGCGGAGCCTCGATCAACTCACGCACCGCTTCAGCGATTGCCGCGCCGTCGCGCGCCGCCAGGCGGCCGTATGCCGGATCGGTAATCAGTTCGGCCGCGCCGGGGATTGCGGTGGTGACGACTGGCGTGCCGCAGGCCAGCGCCTCGACCCAGGCGTTGGCCAGTCCTTCGCTTGCGGTTGGCAGCACGAAAACGTCGGCTGCCGATAACAGCACCGGCAACTCGGCATGGGGCACCGGGCCAAGGAAATGCACGCGGCCGGTCAGACCCAGCTGTGCCGTTTGTGACCGCAGCTGCGCTTCGTCCGGTCCGGCGCCGGCGAACATCAGCTGCGCATCCGGAAGGTGAGTCAGGGCGTCGATGGCATAAGCCTGGCCTTTGCGCGCAATCAGCGCGCCGACTGTCACCAACAGCGTGATGTCCTGGGGCAAACCGAGCTGCTGCCGGCAAGTGGTGCGCTCCAGCGGACGGAAGCTGTGGTGATCGAGCCCTGTACGGTGAATGGTGATGTGCTCGCGGGGGAGGCCGAGCGCGGCCATGTCATCGGCAAGACCCGCGGACACCGCCAGCATTCCGGCAGCCTGCCGTGCGGCACCTAGCACTTGCTCCGCCGTCCCTCGCCTGTGTCCCCAGAAGTGAATATCCGTCCCGCGCGCCTTGATCGAAAGGGGCAGTCCCAACGCAGCCGCGATCCGCGCTGCGGCCGGGCCATCGGGATAAAAGAATTGCGCATCGATCAGATCGAAGCTGTGTTGCGCATGGAGCCGGCGGGCGAGTGGCAGCACGCTGCGCGCAATCGCGCCGGGGTTGAAACGCCCGCCGATCCCGGGCAGCAGCCGGAAGTGCGGGCGCAGCACGGTGACTCCGCCGCGAAGCTCAGAGGCCGGTAGGCTGGTCAGCGCGCGATAGTGCGGATGGAGCGAGAGCGGCCAGGGCGGAATGCCGAGGGGATTGATCAACACCAGTTCGGCATCGCCGCGCAGCGCCACCGCCTGCAGCTGGCGTTCGACGAATACGCCGAAATTGGGCGCGCTGCCGTTGGGATACAGGGTGCTGATCGAGAGGACGCGGACCATCGGCGTCAGAGCTTACGAACCAGCATTTCCGCAGCCGCTAGCCACGCCGGGTTCTCGACGATGATCTGCTTGGTGCCGGGGCCGGGCGGCAGCAGGGCGACGCGGCCTTGTTCGCGGTCGATCATCCGGCCGAAGGCGAAGCGGCCGCCGGGGCGGGGGGCCAGGACATCGCGGTTGAGCAGGCGGGCAAAGCCGTCTGGCGCCGTCTGGCGCAGCCAGATCTGATCGCCGGCGCGGTATTCGCCGGCGCTCGCCTCGACCGCCAGGGCCACGACTGGTCCTTCGCCGCCGAGCGCGGTCGGCAGGATCGCATCGCGCGGTGCGGTCAGCGCCTCGGCGCCGCTCTCGGTGATCCGCGCGACCAGCCGGGGCTGGGCGGAGTCTTCACCGCGCAAGAGCAATTC